>DASVAM010000120.1:0-6254 GCA_036376375.1 Chitinophagaceae bacterium | reverse complement strand
GTAAGCGGATATCGAAGATTTCGGTAAGCCATCATATCAACCTTTATCTTACCAACAACGATCGGGCTTTCTACGCGAAGCACAACATGGTTGGGATCGTCACTTACCCAAACGGTCATTTTTTCACCCCCCTCGAATATGGTGCCTTTCAATAAAAGCGGTTTGAATTTTATGGCTTTGAATTTCCCATATTGCGTTTTAATAGTTTCTTTCCCCAGGTACCGGATATACATATTGAATACTTCATTATCCAGAAACATTTTAAAGGGGATCTTATCCTCGGGCTTGTATTTTGAAAAGTCAACATTCCGGGCATAATACATGGCGCTTAAAACATCCTGGATACAATCAGGAACCTTGAAGACCCCACTATTGGATACAGCGGTATTGGCAGTACGGTTAAAAGTTATTGTTTCATATTTCTTATAACCGCCTTCATCCACATTACGAATGAATTTCAACGGCTGTAAGGTTCCTGTATCAATATAAGTTTCGTACTTATCTCTTACCCTGTAGATCCAGTCATACGACGCTTTTGTCTTTCCATCTCCTACCACATGATAGACGGGTTTATTTCCAAAATTTTCCAGGGCAACACTAAAAATAGCGGTGCCGGCATGAATAAAGGCGCCGGCAACAGAATAATAAACGTGGAAGGTCACCTGCTCCCCCGCCTGAAATGCGGTGTTCTTAATACCACAAAATTCATCACTTGCATTGAGCTCATTTGCAGCCACAGGTGCGGGAACCGGCTTTTTCTCCTCCCCGGAAAAAAAAACCAACCAAAATCCGAATGCCGATAACGAATTACGAAGCTTCATCCTTTTTAAAAAATTTAATGCCAAGTATCAATAAACTGCCAATGGCTGCCGGTATCACTAAATTAGTAAACCATATCGTAGTGGTGACAAATCCAATCGCCAATGTATTGACTGTAAAAATTGTAAACACTTCCTGCGCGATATACATTTTTTTAACCACTTCAAACAACTCAATGGTCGGTGTGATCGCCATCACAAAAAACACGATTGCTGTTGCCCAAAACCCCTGCCACCAATTTACTTCAACCGCAAAAAAGCGAAACAATAAAAAATATTGCGTAGCAAAAACAAGATAACGCAACATAGATATAGACAACAAACGGATCAACAGCGTTGTATCAGTTCTCTCCAGCTCATTTATAAGCCAAATGTATTTTTTTATCGCCGGTATTTTCTCTATCCATCTCACCAGCCATCCTATTCTGAAATAAAATACTGTTAAAACTATCAGAATTAGAAACCCGCCAATGATCCCAATATCTTTTATCCAAACCATCCATACCGAGAGTCTCAAATCAGCAATTTGGGGCTGTAAGATCAGGAGCCCTAAAAGCCCAAAAAGAATAGTAACAAGAAGCTGGCTAATACTGCCAAGTATGGTAAGTGAAATAACTCTTAAACGGTTGCCATCATCCATATACAAAACCCTTCCTAAATATTCGCCGGTACGATTGGGTGTGGTAACGGAAAAAGACACACCGGAAAAAATGGCCTTTAATGACCTGAAAAAGCTAACGGGTTGCACATTCTGAACAGATATCTTCCATTTCAATGCTTCCAGCGACCAGTTAACAAACATTAAAACAAAAACCAGGATAAAATTGAATACTCTTGTATCCGTGAAGGATGCTTTTATATTCACCCACGCTTCTTCAAGGTGGGGTTGATTTTTTATCTGTTTAAAAACGGAATAGGATAGCCATGCGAAGAGTAAAGGGCCGAGAACATAATTGAGAAAGATTTTGATATTTTTGTTCAGCGTCATTAACCTGCCTGCCGTCAGGCAGATACTGTAAAAATACTTGCTCATTGCAAAAGCCTCCAAAAATAATTCTTGGTGTCGACCCCGGTACATTATTGATGGGTTATGGAATAATAGAGATCAGCAGTAATGTTATTTGCATGAAAGAAATGAGTGTGCTGAAGCTCTCCGGAAAAAAAGATAATTATATCCGGCTTCAATTGATTCACAAAAGAATTGAAGAGCTAATAGAAAAGTACCAGCCTCATGAGTTTGCGATCGAAGCCCCCTTCTTTGGAAAAAATGTACAAAGCATGCTCAAGCTTGGACGGGCGCAGGGCGTTGCCATCGCCGCCGCAATGAGCGCCGGTTTGCCCGTTACAGAATATAGTCCTAAAAAAGTGAAACAGTCGATTACCGGTAATGGTAATGCCGGCAAAGAACAGGTATGGAAAATGCTGCAACAGTTACTGGCCTTAAAAGAGATACCTCAATATTTTGACGCGACTGATGCGCTGGCGGTGGCAGTTTGTCATCATTTCCAGGACCGGCCTCTGCTCAGATCGAATGGAAAGCTAAAGAGCTGGAAAGATTTTGTATCAAAGAATCCGGCAAGAATTACTGCCAAATAAGTTTTATGCGGGTGAAATCCTATTTTTTAATTGCCTGTTTTTTACAAACAGGTTCCATTTGCTTTACCCAGACAGTTCAGCAACAAGTAAATCAATTCAGGAAGGATAACGAACTAAAGATCATCGATGAATATGTAAAGTTTGTTTCTATTCCAAATGTATCAAAAGACACGGCAAACATATTGCGAAATGCTGCCTTTATAAAAATGATGATGGAGCAACGGGGAATTAAGGCCGGGTTTTTGGATGGCATCACTCCCAAAGTTAATCCTGTTGTATTTGGTGAGGTAATGGTTCCGGGTGCAAAAACAACATTATCATTTTATGCCCACTACGATGGGCAACCTGTTAATCCTGCAAAATGGACAGGGGGTTTGCAGCCATTTGAACCCGTATTTATAAATAAACCCATTGAGCAAGGCGGTGAAATTATTGCTGTCCAGGGATATGTTTCGCCTGAGTACCGGCTCGCCGGAAGAGGCAGTGCAGATGATAAAGCCGGGGTGATGACAATATTAAATGCGTATGATGCCCTGGTGAGATCAGGAATACCGCTTAAACATAATATCAAATTCTTTTTTGAAGGAGAAGAAGAAATTGGGTCAATACATCTCGAGGAAATTTTTAGAAAGCATAAAGAAAAATTGCGGGCGGATCTTTGGATCATTGTTGATGGGCCAAGACATGTGTCAGGAAAAAAAATGATCAGCTTTGGAGTACGTGGGGATGTAAATATGAACCTGACCGTTTATGGTCCAAAGCGTCCCTTACATAGTGGCAATTACGGCAACTGGGCTCCGAATCCTGCCTTATCCTTAGTGCAATTACTTGCGGGTATGAAAGATGATAAAGGAAATATATTGATTGAAGGGTATTATGATGATGTGGTCCCTCTTTCTGCAAGCGAAAAAGATGCTATTTCAAAAATTCCAAACATTGAAGAAACCTTAAAAAAAGAATTGGGTATTGCCATGCCGGACGGTGCCGGCAGATCCTTTCTTGAATTACTGCACTTACCAACATTAAATATAAATGGTATCAAAAGTGCAGATGTCGGCGAGCTTGGTGCTAACATTATACCGACAAAAGCTGAAGCAATGCTTGATCTGCGGCTTGTACCCGGCAATGAAGTGGATAAGCAGGTGAACAAGGTGATCAGCCATATCGGGAAAAATGGATTTCATGTTATCGACCATGAACCAACTGATGAAGAGAGATTGAAACATGCTAAGCTGATCAAAATTACCAGAGGGATTGGTTACCCTGCACAAAGAACTTCATTTGACCTGCCAATGGCAAAAAGCATTGTGAAAGCTGTGCAGGCAACTGTTGAATACCCGGTGATCCTTTTACCGACAATGGGAGGAAGCCTCCCGCTCTATCTTTTTGAAAAAACTTTACATGCAAAAGTGATCACTGTGCCGGTTGTGAATTATGACAATAACCAACATGCCGAAAATGAAAATGTGCAGTTGAAGTTTCTCTGGGAAGGAATAGAAACAATTGCCGCTATAATGATAATGCAGCGCCCATAAATCTCATTATTTGCCTAGCCCTTTGGTTTTGTGGCCGGTGGTTTTGTCGTCGTTTGCGGCTTTACCGGGTCGGGATCGTCCCCAAGGAAAAGAAGATCCTGGGGTAATTCAGTCAGCTTAAGTTCCCTTGCCACAGCAATAAAAACATTGTCTATTTTAAATCCTCCCTCGTAAGTCTGAGGCTTTAACACCAGTGTATATTTTTTTCTTGCTAATATTTTTTTGTATGCATTCACAACCTGGTCGGTCAGGTCCTTGGATAATATATTTCTTTTTTCATTTGATTTATTTTGAGCGATCTGCTGCCAGTAGACAACGTTGATCATCGCCTTTTGCCGGTCCGCCTGGACCATATCAACGATCGCTTTTGATTTTTGTCCGGTCGCCACCAATGCAGAATCAGCTTTGTAGGTGCTGTCGAGTCGCTGAAATTCGGATTCATAATATTCACGAAGGGATCCTAACGAATCACGATCAAATATCTGCATAAGGCTATCAACTTTTATATAGCCGGGCATGGCTTGTACCATGATCCCAATATCAAATACTCCCACCTTGAACGTTTGAGAATTTGCACTCATTGACAATAATGATGTAATAAAGAGCAAAGCGAACGGCAATACTTTTTTCATAAACAGTTTTATTAAATTGATATATACTTTAGAGATTACTTAAAATTTTCTCCAGCACTTTCTTCATTTCGTCCGGCGACAATTTCAGCTTTTCATTTGTAAAATTCAGATCATTGGCAGAATTAATGGGGATCAAATGCATGTGGGCATGGGGAACTTCCAAACCCACCACTTCAATGCCACACCGGTTACATTTAAAAGACCTTTCAATAGCCTTCGCAATTGGTTTTGCAAAAACTAACATTTCTGAAAGATATTCATCGGGCAGATCAAAAAATTTATCCGTTTCAATTTTGGGAACCACCAATACATGTCCTTCGCGCAACGGGAAAATATCAAGAAAGGCAAAGAATTTCTCATTCTCCGCAATCTTATAAGAAGGAATTTCTCCTGCTATGATTTTTGAAAAGATCGTCATACCGCCGAAGATTTTAGATTTTAAATTTAAGATCACTGATCTGATGTGGCTCCAATCCATAAGAATATTCAACACAAATCTAAAATCCGAAATCAAAAATCTCAAATGAATATTAAACAGAGATATTCTCAACCTTGAATTTCAATATACCCGCCGGCGCCTGCACTTCTGCGACTTCACCCTGTTTTTTCCCAAGCAATCCCTTACCGATCGGTGATGTAACCGAGATCTTCCCTACTTTCAGATCCGCTTCATTCTCGCTTACCAATTGATATGTTACCTGTTTCCTGGTGTTAAGGTTAGTAAGGGTTACTTTGGTAAGAATAGAAACTTTGCTGGTATCGATACTATTTTCATCCAGCACTCTTGTGTTGGCAATGATACCTTCCATTTGCGCAATTTTGGCTTCCAGGTGTCCCTGTGCTTCCTTTGCAGCATCATACTCAGCATTCTCTTTCAGGTCACCTTTTTCTTTAGCTTCCGCAATAGCCTTTGAAGCAGCTGGCCTGTCCACTGCTTTCATCCGTTGTAACTCTATTTTCATTTGCTCAAAAGTGTCCTTTTTCACATAGTTAAAACCACTCATAATTACCTCCTTGTTTAAACGCAATCGTTGGTCACGTTTGCAGACAAAAAAAATAACAACGCCCCAGTGTTTGCTGAAGCGTTGCATTTATATATACAAATATAGAAAATTCTTTATTTTACCCGGTCCGAAACAATAAGTTTTTCTCCTGAAAAATTGCGGAACGTCTGAATATTTTAAAGAAATCCCAATTTTTGAAGCAACACCTCACTCATTTTATAGAACGCTTCATGGCTATAACCGGCAATATGAGGTGTCATGATCACATTAGGCTGATTCAGCAGCCATTCAAAAAGCGTCTGTTCCTCCTCAGTAAATGAAGATAACTTTTCGTTTTCTAAAACATCGAGTCCCGCCCCTGCGATCATTCCGCTTAAAATTGCATTTTTTAGATCTTGTGTATTCACCACCTGGCCTCGTGAAGTATTTATTATCCATGGTTTCCGTTTTGTCGATTGAAAAAAGTCATGATTCGCCAAATGATGCGTGTCCTGTGTGAGTGGTACCTGGAAACTGATCACATCGCTATAACGACAGACCTGTTCAAAACTTGCTTCCTTTATAAAATCCTTACTGAACCCAAACTTATATTTATCAAAGGCCAGCACCGTTACATTAAAGGATCGTAATAATTGAGCAAATGCGCTTCCGGTATTTCCATAGCCGATG
>DASVAM010000105.1:0-5332 GCA_036376375.1 Chitinophagaceae bacterium | reverse complement strand
GCCGTGGCCAATGGAGACTTGTCAAGAAAAATCGAAGTGGACGTAAAAGGAGAGATCCTGGAATTAAAGAATACCATCAATACGATGGTGGAGCAGCTCCGTGCTTTTGCATCAGAGGTAACGCGTGTTGCAAGGGAAGTTGGTACTGATGGCAAACTCGGTGGGCAGGCAAATGTGCCAGGCGTGGGTGGTACGTGGAAAGACTTAACTGATTCTGTGAATCAAATGGCTGGTAACCTAACGGCACAGGTGCGAAATATTGCGGACGTTGCGATCGCTGTGGCCAATGGGGACATGTCAAGAAAAATTACGGTTGACGTTCGTGGTGAGATCCTGCAATTGAAAGAAACATTGAACACGATGGTTGACCAGTTGCGGGCCTTCGCTTCCGAGGTAACCCGTGTGGCCCGTGAAGTTGGTACCGACGGTAAACTCGGTGGACAGGCATTTGTGCCCGGTGTTGCAGGCACATGGAAAGATCTTACTGACTCGGTAAACCAAATGACAGGTAATCTTACATCACAGGTAAGAAATATCGCCGAAGTAACAAAGGCAGTGCAATCCGGCGACCTCACGAAAAAAGTAACGATCGATGTTAAAGGAGAAATCTTCGATCTGAAAAATACCATCAACACAATGGTGGATCAATTGAACTCATTTGCGTTCGAAGTAACGCGGGTGGCTCGTGAAGTAGGTACTGAAGGAAAGCTGGGTGGCCAGGCAGAGGTACAAGGTGTTGCCGGCACGTGGAAAGATCTTACCGACTCGGTGAATATGATGGCCTCTAATCTTACCAACCAGGTTCGCGGTATAGCAAAAGTTGTGACAGCCGTTGCCACTGGTAACCTGAAACAAAAACTTTCGATCGTATCACGTGGTGAGGTTGCTCAATTGATCGATACGATCAATGAGATGATTGATACTCTTGCCGTGTTTGCCGACCAGGTAACAAACGTCGCCCGTGAAGTGGGTGTCGAAGGAAGATTAGGTGGACAAGCCAGTGTACCGGGTGCTTCGGGTATCTGGAAAAACTTAACGGAGAACGTAAACCAACTGGCAGAAAACTTAACCACGCAGGTTCGTAACATCGCGGATGTGGCAAGTGCCGTAACAAAAGGTGATTTGACGCAGATGATCCGTGTTGAAGCAAAAGGTGAAGTGGAAGAATTGAAAGATACCATCAACCAAATGATCGCGAACCTTAAGCAAACGACGCTGCGTAACCAGGAACAAGACTGGTTAAAATCAAACCTCGCGAAGTTTACACAGATGTTGCAGGGACAAAAGGATCTGAACACAGTAACACGTCGTATCCTCTCAGAACTGGCGCAGGTGGTAAATGCGCAGAAAGGTATGTTCTACATTTTTGAGCAGGATGAGAACTTCAGAAATCAAAAATTAAAATTGTTTGCTGCTTATGCATTCGGCGAAGAGATAAAAACACAAAAAGAATTTGCTTTGGGAGAAGGACTGGTTGGACAATGTGCCTTAGAAAAAGAAAGAATATTATTAACCAACGTACCAAAAACTTATACAAAGATCAGTTCCGGCCTTGGAAAAGCGTCGCCATTAAACCTTATTGTTTTACCAGTATTGTTTGAAAAGGAAATCAAAGCGGTTATTGAACTTGCTTCATTTGATACATTTAGTGAAACGCACCTTGACTTCCTAAGCCAATTGACAGAAAGTATCGGGATCGTATTGAACACGATCGAGGCGAATACCAGGACGGAAAGCCTGCTTGTACAATCGCAGTCTTTAACAGAAGAATTGAGACGAACAAATGAAGAGTTGCAGGATAAAGCGCATCTCCTTGTAAAACAGAAAGAGGAAGTGGAGGCAAAGAACAAAGAGGTGGAAGAAGCCAGGTTATCACTGGAAGAAAAAGCCGAACAGCTGCAGCTGACATCAAAATATAAATCAGAGTTTCTGGCAAACATGTCGCATGAATTACGTACGCCATTGAACTCATTATTAATACTTGCTCAACAGTTGTACGAGAATCATGATGGTAATTTGAATGAAAAACAAGTCAGCTACGCAAAGACGATTCATAGTTGTGGTGATGACTTAATTCAGCTCATTAACGACATTCTTGATCTGTCAAAAATTGAATCCGGTTATATTTCAACCGACTTTGTCAAACTTCAGTTTCACGAGATCGTCAATTTTGTTGAAACGACATTCAAACATATTTCTGAGAACAAAAACCTGCGGTTCACTATCGAACTTGATCAGAAATTGCCATCCAGCATGGAAACAGATGCTCAGCGTCTTAACCAGATCCTTAAAAATCTTTTGTCAAATGCATTTAAGTTTACCGAGAAAGGAGAAGTGAAGCTTAGGATCTATGAGGCCAGGCGAAACTGGAAACAAGATCATCCTGGTTTAATAAATGCACAAAAAGTTGTTGCATTTGAGATCAAAGACACCGGTATCGGTATTTCAAAAGATAAACAGAATATCATCTTCGAAGCATTTCAGCAGGCAGAAGGTTCTACCAGCCGTAAATATGGTGGTACCGGTCTTGGATTATCAATAAGCCGGGGTCTTGCCGACCTTCTTGGCGGTTCAATTGAACTTGTTAGCGAAATTGGATATGGTAGTTCTTTCACCTTATTCCTGCCGATTGATTACGATCCAACAAAGGCTAAAAGGGAAAAGCAAAGTAATTTAAAGATCAGCGAATACAAGCTCGCAGAAGGTGTGACGGATGCTGTTATTCAATCGGTCCCAACAATCAAAGTAAGCGACACTAAAGATCTTGATGCCCTGAATGAAATTATAAATGAAGTGGGTGATGACCGGAATAATGTCCAGGCAGATGATAAGGTGGTGTTGGTGATTGAGGACGATGTCCGTTTTGGGAAGATCATGATAGAAAAGGCGCATGAGTTAGACCTGAAAGTTGTTGTCGCGACTCATTTCGGTGATGTGTTTGACCTGGTAAATAAATACAATCCTATAGCCGTAACTCTTGATGTAAAACTTCCTGATGCAAGCGGTTGGAGAGTGCTCGACCTGTTCAAGAATGATATTAATTTCCGGCATATACCCGTACATCTTATTTCTGGTGAAGAAAACCGGCTGCTGGCCATGCAACGAGGTGCCCGAAGCTTCCACCTGAAGCCGCTGAAGACGGAAGCGCTAAACCATCTCTTTAACGATATTGTGCAGTTCAATGAAAAAACACAAAAAAATGTATTACTTATAGAAGATAATGAAACTGATTCTTCTCAGATGAAAAAAGTGCTGGGCAACGGAGACCTGATCAATATTGACATCGTTGATACAGGCCGCAAGGCACTCGAATCAATAAGACAGAATAATTATGATTGTATCATTGTTGATTACATGCTGCCGGATATCGGCGGACTTGATCTTGTTACCGAGATCAGCACGATGAGCAAAATACAAATGACGCCTGTCCTCATCTATTCTGCCAAAGACTTTTTGCCAAAAGAAAGGAATCAGCTAAAACAATATGCGAATAAGATCCTGTTAAAGGATGTAACTTCTCTGGATCTTTTGTTGGAAGAAATGGTGATGTTGTTGCACATTGATCATAGGAACTTATTGCCTGAAAAGAAAAAGCTGATAGAGAACCTGCGAGCCAAGAATGATATACTTGCCCATAAGAAAGTATTGGTGGTGGATGACGATGTAAGAAATCTTTTTGCGTTGACCACCGCGTTTGACAGGTATGCTATCCAAACGATCACTGCAGAAAGCGGGCAGGAAGCAATGACCATCCTGGAAGAAAACAAGGATATAGATATTGTTTTAATGGATATCATGATGCCGGAGATGGATGGTTATGAAACAACGCTGAAGATTAGAAGAGAGCATAAAAACAAAACCTTGCCAATCATAGCTGTAACGGCCAAAGCCATGAAGGGGGACCGGGAAAAATGTATTGATGCCGGCGCTTCAGATTATATTACCAAACCAGTAAAAATCGATCAATTGTTATCGCTTATGAGAGTGTGGATGTATAAATGATTGAATCATGGAGAAAGCAGTGAATCCTGTACGAAATTCTGAGGCTAAAATTCTTGTTGTCGACGACAGGGCTGACAATCTTATCTCGATTGAAGCCATTCTGGAAAAAGATAATTATACGATCGTTAAAGCAAATTCAGGCAGAGCGGCACTCAAAGTATTATTGAACGATCATGATTTTTCCCTGATCCTTATGGATGTCCAGATGCCCGAACTCAATGGTTACGAAACAGCTTCGATTATTTATGAAAGAGATAAGCTAAAAAGTATTCCCATCGTTTTTATCACTGCCAATAGCTACGATGAGGATTTTATGTTCAGGGGTTATCGTTTGGGTGGGGTTGACTATATCTACAAACCTATCAATCCTGAATTGCTGAGGGCGAAAGTTGCAGTATTTGTTGAACTCTATAGTAAAAATCAACAGTTGATGTTGCAGGAAAAAAAGTTGCTGGCGGCAAATGAATTTTTGCAAAAGGAAATTGAAGAAAGAAAAGTCTCCGAAGAAAAGGTAAAACTTTTGAATGAGCAATTGATTGCAAATAATGAGAGCCTGAAGCAAATGAATGAAGAACTTGACCAGTTTGCTTATATGGCCTCGCATGACCTGCAGGAGCCGCTGCGGAAAATACAGGTGTTTAGTGATAAGATACTTCGGAATAACAATTTTGATCTGGATAGCGAAAAGTACTTTGGTAAAATAATCAATTCATCCAAACGGATGCAAAAACTGATCAATAACCTGCTTGATTTTTCACGACATACTGTGACTACAAATGATTTCAAACTAACTCCGTTAAATGACCTGGTAAAAAATGCATTGACAGAATTGGAAGTTGAAATAGAAAAAAGCAATGCCCGGATAATTTACGAAGATCTTCCGGTTGTGGCGGCAGTGCCCGGGTTGATGCAACAATTATTCTATAATCTATTTAGCAATGCGATCAAATTCAGAAAACCCTCTGTTGATCTTGTGATTGATGTAAGATCGGAAAAAATTGATTCCCGGGATCTGCCAAAATTTATGAGGAACGGATACGGGAAGAATTACTATAAGATCATTGTGAAGGATAACGGGATCGGGTTTGATGATAAATATGCTGAGGATATTTTCAGAGTATTTAAACGTCTGCATAGCTACCAGCAATTCGAAGGAACCGGAGTAGGTCTTTCAATATGTAAAAAGATAGTTGAAAAACATAACGGATTTATTAAAGCAGAAAGCAAGATCGACAATGGATCCACTTTTATAATCGGGCTGCCGGAAATGCAATTGGCAAATTGAGGTTTATTCCGGTTGTGGTTGAGGTGCCAGCGTATCGGTAGCAGG
>DASVAM010000094.1:0-10159 GCA_036376375.1 Chitinophagaceae bacterium | reverse complement strand
TATTAATTTTAAGCGCAATCATTAATCTTAAATATTGAACCACGTAATTATGAAAAAAGGTATTTTAAAAAGCCTGATGATGCCGGCCCTTCTATGGATTTTGGTCTCTTGTAGTGATTCAAAAACAGGGGAGACTGCTGCGGTTGACAAAGAGCAGATAAAAAAAGAGATCCAGGCCAGGGAAGATGAATTCGCAGCTGTTTATAATAGCGGACAACTGAAGAATATCGGTTATTATGCAGAGGATGCAATAAGTTATTTTCAAAACAGGGAACCGTTAGTAGGCAAAGAGGCAATTGTAGAATTTTTAAGAGGCGACGTAACCGCAAATCCCAATAAAATTTCCTTTAAGACGAACGAAGTTTATCCTTCCCGTGATGGCAGCATGGTGTTGGAAATTGGACATTTTACGGTAACGGACTCGACTAATACCACCCTTAATAGCGGGAATTATATGGTTTTATTTGAGAAAAGAGATGGCAAATATGTATGCATAAGAGATATGAGTGCTTCTGACAGGCCAATGGAATAAGAAACTAAAAGAAATTTTAAAGGCTGAGAAAACACTCAGCCTTTTTTGTTTTCAGTTTATAATTATGCCTTTTTGATTAACGTCTTCTGCCGCCGCCGCCGCCCATGGAACGACTGCTTCCCATAGTTCGACCACCACCTGCACTCATATTACTGGGCCTTGAAGACATGTTTGAAGTTGAAGTCCGGTTGCTGGTTGAAGCCCGGTTGCTGGTAGATGCCCTGTTATTTGACAGATTTCCTGTTGAAGCCCGGTTGCTGGTAGATGCCCTGTTGTTTCCAACATTGCTGGTGCCTGCCCTGTTCGTGGCCGTTGCCCTGTTGCTGGTTCCGGCCCTGTTGCCGTAATCACCTCTTTGTATATTATTATTGACGGTATTGGATCGCATTTTATTGTTATTGTAATTATTGAAGTTGTTGTTATTATTAATAATTACAGTATTGCCGCCACCGTAATGACCACCATGATAGTGGCCATGGTAGCCCCAGCAACCACTGGCATATATTCCAAATGATACGACTGCAGTAAATGCAAACCACCCGGGATAATATCCGTAATAATAAGGAGGATAATAAGGTACATAGGCCGGCGAATACACATACTGCACAATGGGTTGTTGTTCGACGACAACGGTAGTTTGTGATTTTACAACCGTTTCGGTAACAGGATTGTCACCCGTATATCCCGGATTTGGTGTAACTGACGAATTTCCTTTTGGTTCAACAACATAATCTTTCCCGTACAAAGCTTCGTCACCAACTATCTGCAGGCTGACTTTTTTGTCTTTATCCTTGTCCAGCATAATGACCGCAACATCCTGGGTTTCTGTTTTGCTGACATCAACACGAAGTATGAACATATACGACTCGCCTTTTTTCTCGGTAACTACTTTAATAAAATCAATTTTCTTATCCAGGTCCAGATCCAGGTTATTGATTTTTGTTTTTGAATCATTGAGCGTTTTTTCAAAAGCTTCTATCGTTTTTGACTTTTGAAACACATCCAAAACAGCCATAAGATCGAGGTTGTCACCCGGCAATCCTAATTTGTTAGTGGTGTCAGGTTTGCTATCCTGGGTAAAAGCCTGAATAGCAAAAAAACAAATTGTTACTATAAAAAAAGATATCTTCTTTCTCATAATCTGAATAATAAAATGATAAATGGTTTCATTCGAAAGGTAATAAAAAAGATGCAATATAAGATTACCACTTCTAAAAATTGCTGATGTTTAAGCAATCATTTAAAAAGCTCTCTCAGATCTACAATTTTTTGTTCCACAGCATCGAGATTTATCAGCCCGGTTCGTGGCTGATGCAATTCAATGATCAGGTTAAGGGTAAGTGCCATCACAAGTGCATTGGCATACATCACCGCGAAGGGTTTATTTTTATCAAATATTTCTAAGCCCAATATAAAACCGTCGATTAACATAAATATCACCAGCACCCACAAAACCAATACGGGAACCTTGCTTATTTTCTCTCCATCCCTTGTAATACTTATATCGATCACATTAGTTATTGCGGGTATCATTTGGGCGGAACGCATCGCATACTCGCTATTTTCCGAAAGGGAAGCCACACTTGCCCATATTTTATTGGACACCAGGCTGGCCATTTTTAGTTTTTGTGCAGCAACATCGTTATCCAGTTCATTATAATACTCTATTCTGGCTTCTATATAATTTTTGAATTCGGCACGAAGCAAATTGCGAATACTATCCGGGTACAGATCACAACGTAATATCGCTGTGTTTATATAGGCCGCTTCCTGGGCAATGATCCGTCTTTGTGTTTCGAATTTTGTTATAGCAACTGAAAAGGTAAAGGCCATTAGGAGGGATAAAACACCAATTGCCGCCCCGGAAACTCTTGAATGAATCTTGTCGTCAGCATGTCGCCGGCGCCATCTTTTTCTTAAAAAATACCCGAGGTAGCCTACCGCGCAAACAAAAATAACGATAATAGTCAGCAGAGCATATGGAGAGAGATCAAAAAGTTTATTAAGATTCATTAAACCGTTGGTTTACGCAGTCAAATTTAGTTTAATTTATTTGGGCAGATTTATTAACCGATTATGCAGGCGATTTCACGATCCTTGCTTCAAGCTCGCTGAAGTCGGATGATCATGATAACTAATACGGGCGGTCTCCATTTTATAAATGCGATTTATCCGCCGCCACCTGAAAAATAAGGATACAATGACCATCCCAACTATTGGTGCGATCCAATACAACCAATGATCAGTAAAATTTTGAGCGATCAAAGCAGGTGCAAAACTTCGTGCAGGATTGGTACTGCAACCTGATAGCGGAGCTTCTAACCAAACAAGGATCGCGTATAGAAAAGGCATTCCATAGGGAGTGTAATTTCTTAAATTCTTTCTTCCAATAAATATGTATAGATAAATAATGAGGCAAGCGGTGGCAATAACTTCTCCGATAAAAGCAGATCTTACCCCCGCATCACCCGGTAAAGTAATTCCATACCCGGTACTTTCACCTTGTTTACCCCATAACAATAATGGTATACAGCCAATAACACCGCCGATCAACTGGCTAAGAATATACCCAATCATTGTATCGAATCTTATTTTCCCCCTCACCCAGAAAGCCAATGTGACGGCAGGATTTATATGGGCCCCGCTGTATTTTCCAACCGGTGAAATAGTCACCAGGCATCCCACTGTACCAAACAGAAACCCGGTCACAAATCTGCGGAGTGGCTCCGATGGAATCAGGTCTGCAACAACAGATCCTTCTCCCCAATTAAAGATCACAATGCTGAGTCCGAAAAAAAGTAACAAAGCGGTTCCGATAGCTTCTGCCAGGAATAGTTTCCAATCTGATTTTATGGTGCTCACGACATAGTTGGCTTTATAGTAAGAGATGTAAATATCTCCCGCTGCTGTATTCCCGAAACCGTGGGAATTAAAGTTATATTTTTACTTGAAATTTTCTGATATATTTATATTTCCTGCCATATAAAAACGAAGTTTAAAATGTCACAATTAACTAACGATTTGTTTGAAAACTAAAACTGGCAATACCAAAAAAAAATCCAGGGCAAGAAGGATCATACTTTGGACAATCGGCGTTGTTCTTGTGGCGATCGTTGCAGGTGGTGTTATTGTTTATAATAATCTTAATCGGATACTTACAAAAGCGCTGAATAAGAGCTTTAATTCAAACATTGCTTCAGACGTTTATGAGTTAAAATTTGAAGATCTAAGCGTTAATCTTCTGGCCGGTGATGTAAAAGTTTTTAATGTACAACTTCAACCGCGGGAAAAGCCTTTACAGGATTATCCTTATATCAATAGTTCCTTCAGTCTCACCACGCAAAGAATGATCCTGAAAAATGTTGAACTGATGACATTGATAAGGAATGACAAGCTGGTGCTTGAACAAATTGAAATAATAGAGCCGGAGGTTAACCTGAGGATCGAAGACCAGATACCCATCTTTCTTCCATTCAAGGATACAACTGCCAATGCAGGCAAAGAGAAAAAAAATAATAAAAAATCAATTGAATCATTTTCTCTCAAAGAGTTTAGCATGTTAGATGCCGCTTTTCATGTTACTAATTTGGCCAAAGAGAGAGAATTCAATATTAAGAATTTAGACATTTCATTAAATGATATTTTGATCAATAAGCAGCCAGGCAGGGATATCGTATCCTATAAAAGTTTTGAACTTTCGGTCGGTGAATTCGAAGGTGATCTGAGAATGAAATCAAGGCATATTCAATTCAAAGATTTTAAAATAAATATTGATTCGATCCACGTTGAGCAAACCGTCGATACGTCGATCTATCATTTTGCTGATTTTAGTACGGGGTTCAAAGACCTGGCTATTCAAACAAAGGATAGTCTATTCCGGTTGACATTGCAATCGTTCGATATTTCATATAAGGACCGGTCGATAAAGCTACGCGATGTTGTCTTTAAGCCAAATGTTAGTGATGCCACTTTAACGGCCCGCAACAAATATCAAAGCACACAGTTCTCCGGTTCAGTGGGCACTTTGAATATGTTAGGCGTCAATTTTGATTCGCTCATATTCAGGCAGAAAATATTTATTAATGAAATTGTTCTTGACAAAGTATCAGCATCGATCTTTAAAGACAAGTCAAAACCAATTGATCCCAATAAGTTTCCTGAATACCTTGGTCAATCGATAAGATCTATTCCATCTCCTGTAGTAGTAAAAAAAGTAAAGGGCACAAATATTAACCTCGTTAATCGCGAACGAAACCCGGATGGCAGTTATGCAACAGCTAACATCCATCGGGCATCCGTGGAAGTGAAAAATATTACCAATCTTTCGTCTGCGGAAATACTTCAGCTAAATGCCAATGCATATCTTGAAAATAAAGCCCATTTCAATTTAAGTTTAGGTTTTAGTTACACACATCCACAATTCAGTTTTGATGGAAGAATTGAAAAATTTGACCTCGCTGGTTTAAACCCGTTGATCGAAGCGTATACACCGGCAAGCGTTCACAAAGGAGTGGTAGATGAGATGACATTTGCAGGGACTGTTTTCCGGACAAGTTCGACCGGTACGATGAAATTTTTATATCACGACCTGGACATTGATGTGGAGTTGGAAGGAAAAGCAAAATGGAAAAGCGATGTGCTTGCATTTGGGGCCAATACATTATTGCCCGAAGCAAATCCTGCTCCGGGTCTGCCTCCACGGGTTGTAAGTTTTAAGGCAGATAGGGATATGCATAAATCCTTTGTCAACATTACAATTAAATCACTCCTGGCAGGGTTGAAAGAGACGGTGCTGATGTCAAAAGAGAATAAGAAAGCTTTCCGTGAAGAAAAAAAGGAAGCAAAAAAAGAGGCAAGGAAGAAAGCAAAAGAGGAGAAGAAAAGAAATAAGGAATGAGCTACTGATTTTCTACCATTCGAACAGTTGATCGTATAAAAAATACATTATTATTTAGTTTTTCAAAGTTTCTTATATTGCTAAAAATATCACTTATCCCATCACTAAAAAGAAGTAAAAAATGAAACGATTTCGTTCACTGATCTCCGCAACATTGTCAGCAGTTTTCTTATTAACTGCTTGTACAAATGAGGCTTCTAATAATGAAACCGCAGCAACGACGGATACGGCTCCTTCGGCTGCTACAGCGGGCAATACAGTTGATGCGAACCAGCAAAAGCTTGAAGAGAATAAGAAACTTGTTACAGACTTTCTTCAGTCATTATTTGGCGATAAGGATTCAACTGCGATTGACAAATACATAGCTGATAATATTATTCAGCATAGCCCGCTTTTGCATGATGGCAAACAAGGCTTTAAGGACGATTTACTTCCCTATCTTAAGCGTCCCGGTATGACGAAAACAAAGGTTGATATTAAGCAAATAGCAGCTGAAGGTGATAAAGTTTGGACAATGGTAAGAGATGTAGCTCCCAACGGCAAAGTATTTGCGAGAATAGATATTTTCAAAGTGGAAAGTGGAAAGATCACCGAGCATTGGTCTGTTGAACAGGCTGAACCAAAAGAATCATCCAATAAGAACACGATGTTCTGATCAATTCTTTCATAGCATTTAATAAATCATAAATAGAAAATGTCGCTCTTGTGAGTGACATTTTCTATTCGATATGAACATCAGCAAAAAAAATTACTTGTTTTCAAGTTTGTTGAGTAATGCCTTCGGCGGTGTTTGTTCAAGTGTGTTCAGGTACTCGATCTTATTATTCTTTAAACGCCAGTTATCAAAATAAAGCATTGAGTCTTTTCCGCCATCCTGGTATGACCATTTATTGTAACATAATATCTGTACCCAATCCTCATTAAGGTCATTATTGTGAAGTGAGATGGCTGAAATAATTCTGTGGGAAGTGTTTGTATATTGTCTTCTTGCCTTCGCAAATTTTTCATAGACATCACCCTTGTGAAAAGTCTTTCTCATAGCTTGCGGCAGATCCAAAACGGCAGAATCAGCAAAGAAACTTGCCACGGAGTTTGCATCATTTGCGTCCCATGCCTGGTACATATCCAAAACCATTTTTGTATTTGCAGGATCACCAATGGTCCAATCTTTTCTGTCAACAGGGTAGGCAAATTCAGGTAATGGTTTTGAAGTTTCAGTTGTTGGAATTATTTCTGGTTCCTTTTTTTCATCCTGGCAGGAAAAAAGAAAAATAGTCAATGCAGAAAAAAAGATCTTTTTCATAAATGTTGATTTTGATAGTTTTTTTAAGATAAGATTTTGGATGAAAATAGCCCAAAATCCTAAAAATCTATAATGATGCGACATAGAATATTTTTTATAGAGCGGTTGCCAGGTTTTACAACGCGGGCATTTAATAGTTTAACTATCGGCGCAATTTGACGCTGATTCAATAGGAGCGCACCAAACATCAATTGTCCAAATTAATTTGTCATTTTTTGGTTAAAAGACATGGAAGTCCTATTTTTATCCCAGCGTATGACCAGGGATTGACCACGTCCTGAAAGAAACTGTCTTCATTACATCTGAGAAATACCTGAAACTGTCCCATTAATTTCATGCTCTGCCGGTAGCGTGGGCGAATCAAATTTTTTGATTCGTACAGCTGTATGAACCTTATTATTTAAACCAAAATTTTAACCTATGGTAATTTTGAATCGTTTTCCCCGCAGCACAATTAAGCCAACCATTGTCTGATATTGATAATGTTCATAAATACCAATGACATTTCTCAATAGTGGATATGTTCCTTCCAAAATAACTTTAGCCCCCAAATCAAAACCACCTTTCAATTATTACTTAAATAAACCGCCTGGATTATGAAAAGAAACTTAATTAGATTAATTTCTATGAAAGGACAGTATAACGGGATTGTCATACTGTTGCTTATTTTACTACCGGCCACATTGATTGCCCAACACAAGGAGCGACAAGCCGGTGACACCACCTATTACAAAACGCTTATACCAGAAGAAAAACAAGGCCTGCTAAAAAATGTAAGCATGATCGCAAATATGCGTTTTGCGCAACGAAATGAATTTGTAGACGGCGATTATACCAAGTCCCGGTTTGTGAATGAACAGTTCAGGCTGGAACTTAAAGGAAAAGTACATGATAAAGTGTATTTCCGTTTTCGTGACCGTTATACCCGGGCTCAAACGTCCGAGTCATTAGATAATTTAAGTCGTTCAGTTGATATCGCGTCCATTCGGGTGGATCTTAGTAAAAAATGGAGTCTGACTGCAGGAAAAATGTGTGCCGATTGGGGTGCCATCGAATTCGATTTAAATCCGATCGATATTTACGAATACTCCGACATTATTGAATATGCCGATAATTTTTTGACAGGTGTTATGGCTAGTTGGATGGCTACTCCGAAACATCAGTTCACATTTTCTGTGTTGGATACCAGGACAAAGACCTTCACTGAACTCTATGGCCAGCAGCCTGGCTTAGAAGAATCGAAAGCGCCGCTGGCACTGGTACTAAACTGGAGGGGTAGTTTATTCGATGGAAAATTTAATACGATTTGGTCATATGCCCGCCACAACGAAGCACAGGATACTATTGCAGATGAGCCCATCGGTATGAATTATTTTGCTTTGGGTAATCAACTTAAGCTGAATAAGATCACAATAGACTATGATTACAAGATCAGTCTTGAAGATCTTGACCGGACGACTGTTGTCAGTTCAACGGTTCCCGATAACCTTTATCCATATGCGTTGAGAGAATGTGTTTATATCGGTCATTGGTTAAATATAAATTACCGGATAAAACCAAAGATCAATCTCGCTTTTGTTGCGATGCTGGATATCGCAAAATGGAAAGATGATGACCTGGATCCTCAAAAAACATCTGATGATATCAGGAACGCCTGGGGCTTCATACCGACCTTCGAATATTACCCATTCAAGGACCTTAATGTTCGTTTTTATGCCAACTGGATAGCAAGAAAATATGAATATTCAGACTATGCAAAGAAACGTTTTGGTGCAGTGGATTATAATACCGGAAGGTTTTCCATTGGCTTTGTAACACCACTTGGAATTTTCTAACAACTAACGCTGCAATTCTTTTGAAATTAAAAGTCGAACAAACTACAAATCAAATCAAAAACAAAAAATCATGAAAAAGCTACTTTCAATTTTCGCATTCCTTATACTGGTTGCCCAGGTTAATGCTCAATTACCACGGGTGATCATTCTGGCAACAGGGGGAACCATAGCTGGTGTAGGAGCATCAGCAGACAGAGCCGGATATGAAGCCGGAAAAATTCCGGTGGATCAGCTGGTGGGTGCGATACCTACTGTGAAAAAGATCGCTACCATTACAGGGGAACAAATTTCATCTGTTGGAAGCCAGGATATGACCATCGAGATCTGGAAGAAACTGGCAGTTCGTATCAATGAAATTATTGCAAAAAAAGAAGCAGACGGTATCGTTGTTACTCATGGTACCGACACACAGGAAGAAACAGCTTATTTTCTCGACCTCGTGGTTCCATCAGAAATGCCGGTTGTACTAACAGGTTCTATGCGTCCTTCCACTGCGATCAGTGCAGACGGTCCGAAAAATTTATATGATGCAATTACCGTAGCCATAGATCCAAAGAGTAAAGGCCGTGGAGTGTTGGTATCTTTTAACGAAGGAATATTTGATGGCAGAGAGGTAATGAAGATGAGTACAACCTTTACAAATGCATTTGGATCTCCTAACACAGGTCCTATTGGTCATGCATATGATGGGAAAGTGGAATATTATGCAAATGCTGTAAGAGAAGTGAATCCTCCATCACCCGTAAAGATCACAGCAGATACAAAACTTCCACGGGTAGATATTGTTTACATGTATGCTGATGCCCCATCTGATATGATCGACATGTTGGTTGCAAAAAAAGTGGATGGCATCGTGATCGCCGGTGTGGGTAATGGTAATTTCAACAAAACTTATATGGATGCTGTGAAGAGAGCAGTAGCAGCTGGTGTGATCGTTTGTCGTGCAAGCCGCACTCCATCAGGTCGGGTAGTATTGCATGATGAGATCAATGATGAGCAATTAGGCACTATTGTTTCTGACGACCTTAATCCGCAAAAAGCAAGGATATTATTAATGTTGGCTTTGACAAAAACAAAAGATAAAAAGCAACTTCAGGATATTTTCTTTAAATATTAATTGTTACAGGTTTTAATTACTTAATTCCATTGCGCCCAGGATAAAAGCTGGGCGCAATTAATCTGTAACCGGTTTATTGACTCACTTAAAATTAAATTTCAATGAAAAAGATCAAAATCATTAACCTATTAGCACTATTGATGCTAATTAGCCTTCAGTATACACTGGCACAAAAAACCCGTACAGAAAGTGACTTGCTGGGCAAAAAGGAAATTCCTTTTGATGCGTATTACGGCGTACAAACAATGAGGGCTTTGGAAAATTTCCAGATCAGCGGTGTAAAAACGAATTTTTATCCGGATTATGTAAAAGCCTATGCGATCGTTAAGTTGGCTGCTGCCCGTGCCAACACGGAAGTAGGCAGAATGAAAAAAGATAGGATGGACGCTATTGAAAAAGCATGCCAGGCTGTAATTGATGGAAAATATCATGACCAGTTTCTTACTGATATGTACCAGGGTGGTGCCGGAACATC
>DASVAM010000087.1:0-10018 GCA_036376375.1 Chitinophagaceae bacterium | reverse complement strand
GCATTGATCAGGTTTTCGCCGGCACGTTTTACGATATTCAGCGTAATTACATTCTTACCGTCCAGTCTCGCAAAGTTCTCTCTTTCCTTAACGGTATCTTTTATTTCAGCAATATCTCTTAAATAAACTGTTGCTCCCTGTGTTCCACTTCGAACAACGATATCTTTTAAATTCATGGCGCTGGTAAATTGACCCTTCAATTTCAGCGTTCTTTTCATATTACCGACCTCGATCAATCCCCCTGTTATATCGCTGTTCTCCCTGTTGACTGCATTTTCAATATCCATGAAGCTTACCCTTGCGGCCGTCATTTTATAAGGGTCTACATTTATTTGTATTTCTCTTTCAGGCGCACCTACAATTTCCGCTCTTGTTATTTCAGTTAATTCCTCGAACCTGTCCTGCATCTTATCTGCATAAGCTTTTAGCTTCAGCCCGTCATAATCGCCACTGATATTAACATACATGATCGGCATTTCACTAAAAGCAAATTCCTGCGCATTGGGCTCAGCCGTAAGATCTGTTGGCAGATCCGTTCTTGCTTTATCAATCGCATCTTTTACCTTTTGTTTTGCCAGATCCGTTTCGACATCTGTATCAAATTCTACAATGATCAGGCTGTAATCCGCCTGTGATGTACTGGTGATCTTAATTACTTTTGCTCCGGTGATACCCTTTAATTCTTTCTCGATAGGACGGGTTACAAGATTCTCAATATCCTCCGGAGAGTTGCCGACATAAACGGTAGTAATCGAAATTGTAGGCACTACAATGTCCGGAAACTGCTCCTTGGGCATTGTATTAAACTTCCATAGACTAAAGAGTGTTATGATGATTGCTATTAAATAAATAGCCGTGCGGTTATCAATACTCCAGCTGGTGGGTTTGAATTCTTTAAATTTCCGAGCTGCCTGCTCAAAGATTTTCATAAAAATGTTTTGGGTTTCCTGCCTTTATATTGAGGCCAATTGATTTTCGATTCGTCAGTTTGGTACGGTTGTTACGATTTGCCCGTCATAAACTGTCTGGTAACCTTCTGTAATGATCAGGTCAGTTGGCAATAAAGAATTTCCTTTTATCTCTACAACGCCGCCAAAATTCTCACCAATGATCACTGATTTCTTTCTTGCTTTTTTTACATCACCTTCTGTGGCGACCACGTAAACATATTTTCCATGCTCATCAGTCTGCACTACGTTCAGGGGAACGGTGATCGCATTTGGAGCATAATAATCTTTGATCTTCACTGAGACAACCTGGTTCAATCTTAATCCCGGCAACGAAGGGATCTTTGCTTCAGTAACAAATCCCCTTGTAGAAGAAGCAATACTTGCCCCAAGCACACTTATTGTTGTGGTGAGGCTATCGATACCCGCATCCGGAATAGAAATTATCATTTGCGACCCCTTCTTCACTCTTGTTTGATAATTCTCCGGGACTTCGGTCACCACCTTCATTCCACTTGTATTTACAATTTGTATTTGCGGGCCCATCGCGGAAGCACCATTAAAAATTTCTCCCACTTTTATGTTTACCTGGTCAGCTATTCCACTTATAGGCGCATAAACAAAGGTTGTTCTCCAATTTTCTTTTAGTGTAGCAACCTGCCTCTCCAAATTATCTACGGAATTTTTTGCGGTGATCAATTGTACCTCGGTACCGATTCCCTGGTCCCAAAGATTTTTTGTCCGGTTATAAATGTTTTTTGCATAGTCCAGTTGTGTATTCAATCCTTCCAATTGTTGCAATATGATGGCATCATC
Organism: Chitinophagaceae bacterium; assembly: GCA_036376375.1. GTDB lineage: Bacteria > Bacteroidota > Bacteroidia > Chitinophagales > Chitinophagaceae > VBAS01. The sequence continues at coordinate 8,255 of DASVAM010000087.1, read as the reverse complement.
CAGCTTCAGCAACAACTGGCCTTTCTTCACCATATCGCCTCTTTTTACATGGATCTCTTTTACCTGTGCCGGCATTCCTCTTGGGGTGACTATCACTACATCGGCGGCATCCACTTTTCCCTGCAGCTCGATGTAATGTGTAAAATCCTGTTGGGTGACAGGCGCAGCGGAGATCAGTTTTGCCCGGTCCTTTCGTGCGGAGGGATCTGCCTTTTCAATTTCGTCTTCTAATTTCCTGATCTCGGCATCCAATTTTGTTTTGTCTGCTTTCAGCTTTTCAAGTTTCGCTTTATTGTCATTCAATTCGCCTTTCGCATCCTTTGCGCCGCCACCGCATGATGTAATGATCAAAGCAGCGACGACGGTTAGTATCATCAAATATTTATTCATGGTTTCCGGTTTTATTTTAAATATTCTATGTTGGTGAATAATGTTCATTAGCAAATGTGTTTGTTCATTGTTATATTATTATTCTTAGGCCCGGCCTCCCTCTCCTTCAAGAGAGGGACCGAGGGTGAGGCTATAATTTTCCAAGAGATCTTATATAAACAATCTTGGCCAGAACGGCATCGTACAATGCCCTGAAATAATTTGATTGTGCCGCCTGCAGATCGGTGTCAGCCTGCAAGGTTTCAATGCTTGAACCCACGCCGTTTGCGTATTTCGTTTTTACGGTATTAAACACTCTCTGAGCAAGCTCCATATTTTGTTCCTGCGCATCCATCGCAATTATAGAATTGATCAATGTATTTTTTGCGACGGCTCTTTCCAGGTCAATACTCTTCTTAGTCTGATCAAGTGTATTCTGAACTTTTTCCAACGTGAATTCAGATTGTTTGATCTTATTTTTTTTCTGGAAGCCATCAAAAATTGGAACACTTACATTAAGACCTACGACATTCGTGTTGTACCAAAACCAGGGTTTATCACTGCCTTCGGAGCTTCGCTGACCATTATAATTATAATTATAAAAGGCAGATACTGTCGGATAATATGAAAGCTTATAACGCCGTATATCATATCCCTGCAATTTTATAGTGCTGTTCAGCAACTTCACTTCATTCCTGTCTTCATATTTGAAATTTTCATCCAGGACTTCTCTTTTGATCAGATCAGAGTCAAGAACATCTTTTAAAACAACACTATCCGTTTGCATCAGCCCAAGATTTCTTTTTAGCATAGCCATTCCGATAGTTATCACATTGCGTAACTGGACCTCCGACATCTTTGTATTATTCAAATTGACAGTCGTTTTATCAATATCCAATTTTTCGACAAAGCCATTTTTAAACATCTCATTCATCTCAGTAGAAAGCTTTTCCAATCGCTCAATGCTTTCCTGGATAAACTCCAGTTGCTTTTGCGAGATCAAAACAGCATAATAACTTCTATATACTTCTTCTTTCACTCTATCTTCCGCCACTTTCAATTGAAGACCGCTGCTATTCAACAATTCTTCTCTTGCCTGTAACCCCACAAACACTTGTGGCTCGAACAATAACTGATTTACGGCGAGGCCTCCATTCATATTCCAGGGAGTTATAAAACTGAAATTTCTATATTGAAATTCTCCTGTCTTGGTGATGGTATTCCCCGATCCATCTTTTACGCCTTCTGATCGTAATACATCGTAGATCTGTATCTCAGATCCGTCCGGAAACTGAATTTGCGGTAGCGAGAGGTAATGATTTCCCTGGAACGAACCGGTTACCTGCGGCAATGCAAGCCCCGTAATTTCCTTGTTCCTTGCTTCGGCGATCTTATAATCAAGCCGTGCATTTTTAAGGTCAGCTACATTCTTTAATGCAATATCAACAGCCTCTTTTGCCGAGATATTATAGATCTGTGGTTGCTGTGATTGCTGTGGCTGCTGCGCTTTTACATTTATCCCGCCAAAGGCTACAATGGTAAAGGCGATCAAAATGGTTTTCGTTTTATATCTCATAGGTCATTTGTTTAATCGTTGTTGCTTATATTTTAAAATAAGTTTATATCCTTTTAAAGTGGCAAGCCCGTAAAGAAAATGTTCAAGGATCTCCTGGTGAACTTTCACCAGGTTGAATTTCGAAGAAGGGAATAATTCTGTATTAAAACCAAGCATCAAACTTTCCAACCTGTACCGGGTCATGATCTCGATATCGATCTCGGGGCGGTACAGCTCTTCTTTTATTCCTCTTTCGATATTCTTCTTTATCATTTCAAAAAGGAACTTGTTTTTGTGTTCAAGGAATTTTTTAAACCCGGCAGGGTGATATTTTTCCAGGTCATGCAACATCGAAGGATTCATGTTCCTGAACATCACTTCCACAAATTCCATCACACGAAATATCTCTTCAATGGCGTTTGCCGAGGCGTTGGTATCCCTCATACAACATTCCTGGGAATAGTTGATCTCATCTACCGCAACCGCATCGACCAACTGGTCCTTATCCGTGTAATATTGATAAATTGTTTTCTTCGACATGCCCAGTTGAGTAGCGATCTCATCCATTGTCACCGAACGGATACCGTACTTCCTGAACAACTCGTCTGCTTTCTGCTTTATACGTTCTTGTATTTCCATAATCTCAAATCCCTCCCGATAGCTATCGGGATTTTCGGGAGGGGCACAAAACTATGGAAACTTTTCTCGTTGCCAAAGTTTCCATCCATATATTTTGCCTTCCGTCCATTTTTCTTTATCCTAAATTTGGCCTATGGAAAATGACGGGGCCTTTAGAAAAATTCGTCGCAAAGAGCCTTTTAAATGGAAAAAGATCATTCAATACTTCCTCCAGGGGTTATTGATCATAGCACCTTTAGCGATAACTATTTATGCTATTTATTGGGTGGTGTCAACGGTCGATAGCTGGGTTCCTATTTTTCGTGAACCTGTAAAAGATTCAAATGGAACAATCATTAGTTATGAAGTAAAAAATTATGGCCTTGGTTTCCTTATTATTCTTGTTTTTATAATAATAGTAGGCTACCTGAGCTCCTTTTTTATTCAGTCACGTTTGTTCCACCTTTTTGATCACTGGCTGGAGAAAACGCCGGGGATCAAATTCATTTACACAAGCACCCGTGATTTCTTCGAAGCGTTTGCCGGCGATAAAAAAAGATTTAATAAGGCTGTACTAGCGAACGTTTTTTCGGAAGACGTTTGGATCGTTGGTTTCCTGACGGATGAAGAAATGGACAAATTTGAGCTGGGTGCTGATAAGGTGGCTGTATATGTACCCCAGGCTTACAATTTTGCGGGACAGTTATATATTTTGCCAAGAGCTAAAGTGAAAAAGATTGATAAAATTTCTTCAGGCGAATCAATGAAATATGCTGTGACCGGTGGTGTAGTTGATCTGACCGATGAAAAAAAGACTGAGCTGAAAGAATTGAATTGATAAACTGCTACATGGTTAAATTGTTTTGCATCTGATTTGTGCAGCGGTCCTATTAATTCAAGAATCAACAATTTAACAATTAAACAATTTGACATTCATGAAGAAGTTATTAATCTCCATACTTCTTCTTCCAATTTCACTCCAATCTTTCTGCTGGGGATTCTATGGTCATAAAAAGATAAACTACTACGCTGTATTCTTATTGCCGCCCGAGATGATGCAGCTATACAAATCGAAGATCGATTTTATTACTGAACATGCTGTCGATCCTGACATGCGGCGTTACGCAATAGCGGAAGAAGGGCCCCGGCACTATATTGATATCGATCGGTACGGCAGTTATCCATTCAATGAATTACCCAGAAACTGGAATGATGCGGTGGCAAAATTTTCCGAAGATACATTGATGCAATACGGCATCGTACCCTGGTGGGTGCAAACAATGCTGTACAGGTTAACGGGTGCTTTTAAGGAAAAGAACCTGGCAAGAATATTAAAGTTGTCTGCAGAGATCGGTCATTACATCGCAGACGCTCATGTGCCGCTTCATGCCAATAGCAATCACAATGGACAATTCACTGATCAAAGAGGCATTCATGGTTTTTGGGAAAGCCGCATACCAGAATTATTGGCGGAAAAACAATGGGATTTTTTTATTGGCAAAGCTGATTACATAAAAAACCCGGGTGACTTCATTTGGCAAAGGGTTTTAGAAAGTGCAAAAGCTGCTGACTCGGTTTTACATTTCGAAAAAGATTTAAGTGAAGAATTTCCTGCTGATCAAAAATTTTCTTTTGAAGAAAGAAATGGTGTAACGATCCGGCAATATTCTTCGGCTTACTCAACGGCCTATGATAAAAAATTGAATGGCATGATCGAAAGAAGAATGCGTCAGTCAATTTATGCCATTGCTTCTTTCTGGTACACGGCCTGGGTGAATGCCGGTCAGCCTGACCTGAAAAAACTTTCCGGTAACGAACTTTCAGCCGATGATATTAAAGAATTTGATGCACTGAATAATGCCTGGAAAAAAGGAACGATCAAGGGAAGAGAACATGAAACCCCAAACCCCTAACGGAGCTTAATTTTCCTACATTTGCAACTTAATTTTAATTTGATGCGAGTCATTGATCCCCCTTTAGGGGTTAGGGGTACGATCCATAATTTTAATGCCGGTCCATCTGTTTTACCCAAAGAGGTGTTTGAACAAGCGAGCCAGGCAGTCATCGATTTTAATGATACCGGTCTATCCATTCTTGAGATCGGGCATCGTACGCCATTGTTTCAACCGATCATGGATGAAGCAAGAAGTCTTGTAAAAGAATTGATGAAGCTCGATGATGAACATGAAGTTCTTTTTCTTCATGGTGGCGCTACCACACAATTCATGCAGGTGCCAATGAACTTGCTAAATGAAAATGAACTGGCTGCATATACTGATACGGGCACCTGGGCGGTGAAGGCCATCAAAGAAGCAAAATTGTTTGGTCATGTTGAAATAGCAGGCTCATCAAAGGAAACTAACTATACTTCTATTCCAAAAGAATTATCAGTAAGTCCAACAGCCGCTTATTTACACATTACAACCAATGAAACGATCGCCGGCACACAATGGAAGAACATTCCCTATGATTGCGGTGTTCCTTTAGTGGCTGACATGAGCAGTGATATCCTGAGTCGTGTTCTTGACTATAATAGGTTTCATCTTATTTACGCTGGTGCACAAAAAAATATGGGGGCGGCAGGGGTAAATCTTGTTGTTGTCAATAAAAATATTCTTGGAAAAGTAACAAAAGCAATTCCAACAATACTTGATTATCGCAATCATATAAAAGAAGGCAGCATGCTGAATACGCCACCCGTATTCGCAGTTTATGTTGCCATGCTTACCCTTCGCTGGTTAAAGAATATTGGAGGTGTTGGAGCCGTAGAAAAATTAAACAATGCAAAAGCAGAATTGTTTTATTCAACACTTGATAGCTTACCAATTTTCAAAGGTGTTGTTGCAGAAGAAGACCGTAGTTATATGAATGCGGTATTTGTAATGGATGATCCGGCATTGGAAAAGATGTTTCTTGAACGCTGTAATCAGGAAGGGATGGTCGGTGTAAAAGGTCATCGTAGCGTGGGAGGATTCAGGGTATCGATGTACAATGCGCTTACAATTGAAAGTGTCAAAGCACTAACGGATCTTATGAAAGAATTTGCAAAAAAGAAAGGCTAACTTCTGATTTAACTGATTGAACTGATTAGACTGATTGAATTGATTCTTATGATTAAAGAGCAATATATACATTCAGATATCACTTCCGAGATACTGAATATTGCTTTTGAAGTCCATAAAATAATCGGTCCCGGATTTGCTGAATCAGTGTATCACAGAGCAATGATCGTAGAGTGCGGTTTGCGAAATGTAGAAACAGATTCCGAAATTGAACTTCCCATTTTTTATAAAAATGTTAGAGTTGGCTCCCGACGTGCCGACCTTCTTATAAAAAAGAAAGTTATTGTGGAACTTAAAGCGGTTGTAGAGCTAAATGACATCCATCTCGCACAGGCAATAAACTATCTCGAAGCATTCAATTTGGAAGTTGGTTTGCTACTAAATTTTGGCAGCAAAAGTCTGCAATATAAGAGACTCATTCATCCCAGGTTTTTAAATCAAAATAAATAATTCCAAATCAGACTAATCAGCTTATTCAGACAAATCAGAAGTCCATGGCAGTAATAAAACCCTTTAAAGCATTAAAACCCAAAAAAGAATTAGCAGAACAAGTGGCTTCAAGACCCTATGATGTTCTCAATTCAGAGGAAGCGAAAAAGGAAGCGGCGGGAAACAATTACTCATTTCTTCGTATCACAAAATCAGAAATAGACCTGCCTGATGGAGTTGATATACATAGTCAGGCCGTATATGACAAGGCAAAATCAAACCTCGACTTGTATGTTCAGAATGGAACTCTTTTCCAGGAAGAAAAACCCTGTTATTACATTTATGAATTAGTGATGCCCGACCGTGCCACAACGAATGGGAATGGGAAAAGCCAGACGGGCCTGGTTTGCGTTTCTTCTGTTGACGATTACTTTAACGACGTTATCAAAAAACATGAACTGACAAGACCTGAAAAAGAAAAAGATCGCATCGATCACATGCGGACGATCCGGGCACAAACAGGAAATGTCTTTTTGGCTTACCGCGATGTAATGGAGATAAATGCATTAATTAATGGATGGAAAGCGAAGAATGCTCCCGAGTATGATTTTACAGCCAATGATGGGATAAAACATACCGTATGGGTTATCAATCGCAATGATGTTATTAATTCGATCACCAACTTATTTGCGACTAAAGTTCCAAATACCTATATCGCCGATGGACATCATCGTGCCGCGTCGGCAGCCAAAGTAAGCAAGCAGTTACCGGAAAGTGAGGATGCAAAATATTTTCTTACCACAATTTTCCCCGCCAGCCAGTTAGCAATACTGGATTATAATCGTGTGGTAAAAGATCTCGATGATCAAACAACAGAAGAATTTATCGCCGCGTTACAGGATGATTTTATGATCACTTACAGTCCTGAACCTGTAAAACCCGCTGTATTACACGAGTTTGGTATGTATCTTGAGAATGAGTGGTATATTTTGACAGCAAGAGAGGGAACCTACCGGAATGACCCGATCGGTGTATTGGATGTAACCATTTTGCAGAAGAATGTTTTGGATAAACTTCTTGATATCGAAGATCCGAGAACCGATACCCGTGTTGATTTTGTTGGTGGCATTCGTGGCCTGGAAGAGCTGGAAAAAAGAGTAAACAGCGGTGAAATGGCCGCAGCTTTCAGCTTGTATCCCGTTACGATTGAACAGCTTTTTGCAATAGCTGATAGTGGAAAAGTGATGCCTCCAAAAAGTACCTGGTTTGAACCAAAATTGAGAGATGGCCTGCTCACCCACCTGATCTAGCTGTGAAATAATTTATAATCTGTTAACGGAACTACTTACAACTTCGCATTTAATATACTTTTGCACTATGAAAAGACTAATTTTTCTTTTTTCGTTTTTTGCATACACTTTGATTGTCGTTGCGCAGGATGATCCAAAAACAATGCACCAGACGGCCCGTGGTTTTATGGCCCAGGCTGACTGGGATAATGCAATACTTGTATTAAATCGTTTGTTGCAGACAGATAAAAATAATCTCGAGTATAATAAAGACCTGATCCAATGCTATTATTTCAAAAGAGATTATGAAAAAGCAGTGGAAGGTGTAAAAACAATTGTCAATCGTGATGATGCGGATGTTATGACTTTTCAAATAGCCGGCAATGTTTATAAAGCATTGGAAGACCCCAAAGAATGTGAGAAGGTTTATAAAGCCGGTTTAAAGAAGTTTCCGAGAAGTGGTCCTTTATACAGTGAGTATGGTGAGCTTTTATGGCAAAAGAAAGATTACAGTGCCATCGATCTTTGGGAAAAGGGAATTGAAATTGACCCTGCCTTCGGTGGTAACTACTACAACGCAGCGCTGTATTATTTTTATACAAAAGATAAGGTATGGAGCCTTATCTACGGCGAAATATTCGTGAACATGGAAAGCCTTAGTCAGCGTGGTGCGGCAATGAAGGAACTATTATTCAAAGGCTATAAAGAAAAATTATTCAAAGAAGCCGACCTGATGAAAGACGAAGAAAATAATAAAAGTGCTTTTGCAAAGGCTTTTTTACAGGCAATGGCCAAACAGTCTCCGGTTGTTTCTAAAGGAGTAACAACGGCCTCGCTTACGATGGTGAGGACAAGATTTATTCTTGATTGGTATGAAACTAATGCAACAAAATATCCTCATCGTCTTTTTGATTATCATCAGCAATTGTTACG
>DASVAM010000078.1:0-23873 GCA_036376375.1 Chitinophagaceae bacterium | reverse complement strand
CTGGTGGGTGGTACGGTAGGAGGTTACATTTCATTTGCCGGCGCACATCGTTTGCTGGATGCGGGGATCAAAGGAAAAGAGAATTTGAAAGCAGTTACAGGAAGCGCAGTAAGAGGTATCCTCATCACGTCCTTAATGCGGTTTGTTTTATTTCTTGCTGCATTAGGAGTTGTTTGGGGTGGAGTAAAACTGGCGACAGGAAATCCAGCAGCTTCAGTTTTTCAATCAGCGGCCGGAGAGTTGGGCTATAAATTTTTCGGGATCGTTATCTGGATTGCAGCAACCACCTCGGTTGTCGGCGCTTCATTTACTTCTGTGTCTTTCTGGAAAACATTGCATCCAATTGTTTCAAAAAATGAAAAGATAATTATTAGCCTGTTTATAATCGTGTCAACGATCATTTTTGTCAGTATTGGTAACCCGGTTAAATTATTGGTTTTTGCCGGGGCCGCAAACGGGATCATACTTCCGGTGGCATTAGCTGTTATTCTTATTGCAGCAACAAAGTCAACTGTAACGAAAGATTATAAACACCCTGTTTGGATGCAGGTTGCCGGATGGCTGGTGGTGATCGCGATGAGTTGGATGAGTGCGATCAGCATTCAACAATTAATCGGGAAAATATAGAAATGAAAAAGAGGCTGTCTCAAAAGTATTTTCTCGCAGTGATCGCAACGAAAGCAAAGACGCAACGATTTGAAAGTAAGTTGTTTTCGTTGCGCCGTTTTTCACGTTGTGTTCGCTGCGTGAAATAAATTAGGTTTTTGAGACACCCTCTAATACTGAGAAAGAAAATATTTTTATTCAATTACTTTCACACCTTTGATCGTCATGATCACTTCTTTTTTCGGCTCTTTTATTTTCTCCACCTCTTCTTTGCTTTTGCCCGCATCCTCTGCATAATGTTTTAGCATCGCCACGGACGTTTCTTTTAGTTCAGCTTTGCCTTCTACCACCACTGTTCTTCCAACAATATCCATCGGCATTGCGAATTCATGGTCCTTTACTTTTATCATCACTGTGCTGCCATCTTCTTTTTTCAATTTGGCCCAGCAACCCATTGCCTGGCATACTTCTACTACCTTGCCCTGGATCTTACCGTCAAACTTATTATCGGTCATTTTTTTGTCAAGCTCATTAACGCTTACAGGGGTCATTCCTGCCTCTGAATATTTTCCATAAACAACGCCTGGCTTTGCTGATTCAGCATCCTGGGCATTTACAACAGTCAAGGCAAATAAGGCGATCAAAAGAGAAAATAATTGTTTCATGTTTCTAAATATTTTGGACATCAAATATCGGAATTAATTTGCCAGTATTAAAATACAATTTGACCGGAGCTTCATACCCCAAAAGTGGAATTTTTAAAAAAATATCCAAATAAATTAGTGTTCATTTGCTAAAATGATTAGCTTCGCTCCTGAATAACTTTTTAACCCCCGCACCACTGAAAACCTACCTTTGATCCATGGCAAAAACAAAAGAAAAATCTACCGATATGTCTACCAACAATGAAAAATTAAAAGCGCTAAAGCTGACAATTGACAAGATCGAAAAAGATTATGGCAAGGGCAGCGTCATGATGATGAATGAAAAAGGGGCCAATGAAATGGAAGTGGTTTCCACCGGCTCCATCGGGCTCGATGTAGCTCTAGGCATAGGTGGCTTGCCACGGGGAAGAGTGGTAGAGATCTATGGCCCCGAATCTTCTGGTAAAACAACCATTGCCACTCATGTCATCGCCGAGGCGCAAAAGAAAGGTGGTATGTGTGCCATCATTGATGCCGAACATGCTTTTGATAGCTCTTATGCTCAAAAACTAGGTGTTGATGTAGACAATCTTTTAATATCCCAACCCGATTATGGTGAGCAGGCACTTGAAATTGCAGACCGCCTGATCCTGTCCGGGGCATTGGATGTCGTAGTGATCGATTCTGTGGCAGCCCTTGTTCCAAAAAGTGAGTTAGAAGGTGAAATGGGTGATAGTAAAATGGGCTTACACGCAAGGCTGATGAGCCAGGCATTAAGAAAACTTACTGCAACGATCTCTAAGACAAATACCATTTGCATTTTTATTAACCAGCTAAGGGAAAAGATCGGGGTTATGTTCGGAAATCCTGAAACTACCACTGGCGGTAATGCGTTGAAATTCTATGCTTCAGTCCGCCTGGATATTCGACGCATGGCACAGATAAAGGATGGTGAAGAGGCAATCGGTAATCGCGTAAAAGTAAAAGTGGTAAAAAATAAAGTCGCCCCCCCTTTCCGGTCCGCAGAGTTTGATATTGTTTTTGGAGAAGGTATTTCCAAAAGCGGAGAAATAATTGATATGAGTGTTGAACTAGGTATCGTTCAAAAAAGCGGAAGCTGGTTCAGCTACAATAATGACAAGCTTGGCCAGGGGCGTGATACCGTAAAACAATTACTTATTGATAATCCAGAACTGGCAACTGAGATTGAAACTAAGATCAGGGAAAAAATAAAAGAAATGCAGGCTGTATAAAATCTGTTTGAGATTTAACAAACATGGGTTAGTGAAACCCGTCTTAAAATTATTAGACGGGTTTTTTTATTAACATATATCAAGAGAGCTTAACGATAACGGTTCAAATTTTGCAGTTCGGGTTTAGCTTTTAATAAAGAACTGGTTTTTCAGAATAAAGACGTCAAATCGGGTACAGATGTTAAAAAATCCTGCGAACAGGAAAGTTTTGAAATGGTCGCTGATAACGGCTGGTTCTTTGCTGCTTATCGGGGGTCTTGTATATTTTTATTATGCAACCCGTACGCATGATGATACCGCAACGTTAAAACCTGATTATACTGTTGAGGCAATTCCCTTTATAAAAGAATACGAAAAAGATCACCAGGCTGCGAATAAAAAATATGCGGAAAAAATAATTGCTGTCAAAGGAATAGTTACTGCCACGCTTCCGGCCGATACCACCATTAATATTGAAATGAAGGACACAACGACCGGTTCGTATTTGATCTTTGCATTCCAGGAGAAAGACATGGCGGAAGCAAAAAACTTAAAGCCCGGAGATAATATCATGATCAAAGGCTCGTGCAGCGATGGCATTTATAGCGAAATTCTCGGTACTTATTTTATAAGTTTTAAGCGAAGCACCGTAGAAAATAATTTATCATATAACTAAATTAAACTTAACCGAAAATGAAAAAAACAATTTTATCATTCTTCATCGCAACAATTTCCCTGTTCGCTTTTGCTCAAAAGAAAACCTCCACCTCGGCGACGATCGCTTTTGATGCATCTACTTCGATCGACGCGCTGCCTAAAGCTGAAAATAAGACGGCTGTTGCAGCCATCGATCCGGCAAAGAACACCGTGCAGTTTGAAGCATCTATTAAGAACTTTACCTTCTCCAATCCAAGAATACAGGAACATTTTAACCAGGAAGGATGGCTGAATTCAGACAAATTCCCAAAAGCAACTTTTAGCGGTGTTATAAAAGATCCTTCTTCTGTTAATTTTAAGAAAGACGGAACCTATAACGTTACCGTTGAAGGCGATCTTAGCATTAAAGGAAAAACAAATAAGGTCACAGCGCCGGCCACTATCGTTGTTGCTGGTAACACGCTTAAAACAGATGCAACTTTCAATATTAAACTGGTCGATTTTGGAATAGAAGGCCAGGCGATCAACGCCGGTAAAGTTTCTGCTGAACCAAAGATCACTGTATCAGCAGAACTGAATTAATTAATCGTAACTTAGTTTGTGAATGCCTTGCCTTAGTGGTAAGGCATTTTACTTTAAACATATTCTTATGACCAACAGAATCATGGAGCGGCGTAAGCGCATTGCCCTGGTAGCTCATGACAATAAAAAAGATGAACTGATCGAATGGGCGGTATTTAATAAAGCAACGCTGGCCGGTCATCGGCTGTATGCAACCGGCACGACAGGACGTTTGTTGGAGGAGAAACTCGATCAATCGATCACAAAATTTCAAAGTGGGCCACTGGGCGGTGATCTTCAAATAGGAGCTAAGATAGCAGAAGGTGAAATTGATGTGCTGATATTTTTCTGGGACCCGATGGAATCGCAACCGCATGATCCCGATATAAAAGCTTTACTGCGTATATCGGTCACCTGGAATATTCCTCTTGCCTGCAATAGGGCCACTGCTGATTTTATGCTGACCTCGCCACTCATGCGGGAAGCTTATGAACCGGTGATCGAAGATTATTCGATCTACACGAAAAGAAAATTGAAGTGATCACTAATTTACCGTATCATCGAACTTTGTTCCCAGCAAAGAGCGGAACTCAGGTAGACCCTCTTTCATTTCTGCATGTGCGCCGAAGATCTTTGCAAGGTTTCTATTCATTATTTCCAGCACAAGGGTCAGTTCTTTTTCATCTTTTACTTCGCCGCGATAGACCTTTTCTTTAAGACCATTATCCCTTTCCACAAAATGAGCCCATTCAATCACTTTGTCTTTTCTCTTCTTAGCAAGAAACTTATAGCGTCCCGTGCCGGCAATATGCCCACTCACAAGTGCAGACATAATTTCTTCTCCTTTATCAATATTCATTACAGCGAACTGTGACATGGGTTTGTTTTTATGAATTTACAAAAAAATGCTGGTTAATTCATTTGCATATTTGCTAATTTGCATATTTGCTAATTAAGCAATGCCGTTCAAACTTCATACACCTTATCCTCCTTCAGGTGATCAACCCGATGCGATCCGGCAATTAACGGAAGGTGTGTTGAATGGGGAGAAATATCAAACTTTATTGGGAGTAACCGGCAGCGGTAAGACATTCACGATCGCCAATGTGATTCAAAACGTACAAAGACCAACCTTAGTGCTGACGCATAACAAAACACTGGTGGCGCAGTTATACGGCGAGTTCAGACAGTTTTTTCCTGAAAATGCCGTGGGTTATTTTGTTTCTTATTATGATTATTATCAGCCGGAAGCTTATTTACCGGTCAGCGATGTCTATATAGAAAAAGATCTTTCGATCAATGACGAATTGGATAAGCTGCGCTTACAGGCAACATCTGAATTATTAAGTGGTCGCCGGGATATTATTGTTGTGGCATCCGTAAGTTGTATCTATGGTATTGGTAACCCCGATGAGTTTGCGAATGGTATTATTCGAATTCACAGGAAGCAAACCATCTCACGACAGGGATTTCTTCATTCACTTGTTAATATCCTTTATTCAAGAACAACCATCGAATTCAAGCGGGGAACATTCCGGGTAAAAGGAGATACTGTCGATATCAACCTGCCCTATCTTGACAACGGTTATCGCATTACCTTCTTTGGTGATGAAATTGAAGAGATAGAAAGTTTTGACGTAGTAACCGGGAAAAGAATAAGTGTAATGGATAATGCTGCGATCTTCCCGGCTAATCTTTACCTGGCGCCAAAAGACATGATCCAGCAAATTTTATATGAGATACAGGATGAAATGAATGCCCAGGTTTCTTATTTTAAAAATGCCGGAAAATACATAGAAGCGCAGCGGCTGAGCGAAAGAGTGAATTATGATATTGAAATGATACGGGAGCTTGGCTATTGCAATGGGGTAGAAAACTATTCAAGATTTTTTGACCGAAGAAAACCCGGAACCAGACCTTTTTGTTTGCTTGATTATTTTCCAAATGATTTTTTATGTGTGATCGATGAAAGTCATCAAACGATCCCGCAGGTAAGTGGAATGTATGGCGGTGACAGGAGCCGGAAACTGATCCTTGTTGATTATGGTTTCCGTTTACCATCTGCATTAGATAACCGGCCATTAAATTTTCATGAATTTGAATCCATGCTGAATCAGACAATTTTTGTTTCTGCAACACCCGATGATTTTGAATTGGAAAAATGCGGTGGAGTGGTAGTGGAACAAGTTGTACGACCAACAGGATTGCTGGATCCTCCGATCGAAATAAGACCAAGCGTCAATCAAATTGATGATCTATTGGATGAAATTGATAAACGCGTTACCAAAGGTGACCGGGTGCTGGTAACAACGCTCACTAAGCGAATGGCTGAAGAGATGGATAAATATCTTCACCGGATTAATATAAGATCAAAATATATACACAGCGAAGTTGATACGCTGGAAAGAGTGGAAATACTTCGTGAATTGCGATTAGGTAAGATCGATGTCCTGGTTGGTGTGAATCTCCTGCGTGAAGGATTGGATCTTCCTGAAGTCTCATTGGTTGCCATACTCGATGCAGACAAAGAGGGTTTTCTAAGAAATGAAAAAAGTTTAACGCAAACGGCCGGTCGGGCAGCAAGAAATGTAGATGGCCTCGTTATTTTTTATGCTGATAAGATGACGGAGAGTATGCAGAAAACCATTGATGAAACAAACCGTCGTCGTGAAAAGCAAATCGCCTGGAACATTGAACATGGGATCACACCCAGAACAATTAAGAAAACGACACAGGATGTCTTTGCACAAACATCTGTATTGGATATAAAAGGTTATGACCCAAAAAATCCTTATGCTTTAGCTCCTGATGAGGAACTGGTGACAGTAGCTGCAGAGGAACAGGCCGAATACAAGACAATTCCACAAATGGAAAAGGCCATTTCAAAGATCAAAAAGGAAATGGAAAAAGCCGCACGAGACCTTGATTTTATGGAAGCTGCGAGGCTCAGAGACGAAATGTTCCGAATGCAGAAACAACTGGAAGACATGAAAAAACAAGTATAAACATCAATAAACGTTCGTAGCATTACGAGCCCCCCTGTGTACTTCTGCCCAATTTTTTTTTTTAGCCCCTATACAATTTTGAACACGATGTCCCGTTTTATAGTTTAGTCAAACGAATCTAAATCCAATTTTATGAAAAGACGCATTCGCAAAATCGTTAACTTTTTTGCATTCAACTTGCTGTTCTTTGCTCTTTATCTGAACTTTATCCATAAGGACAGGGCGAATAATGATATAGCTCCTGCTGTTGTGGGCACTCCATCGACCAATGCTGCTGCTTATACAGGAACGGTGCTTGTTCAAAATCCTGAAAAATACGTGGGTAAGAAAGAAGAAGAGACTGACAAGGACCATCAGCAATAATCAATGCTGAAAAGAGATTGATGCCTTAACCGGATAACTTCTGGTTAAGGCATTTTTTATTCGCTCGCCATGATTTTTTTATCTTAGCAGGATGTCAAAAAAATTATTCCTGCTCGATGCACTGGCCCTTGTCTTCAGGGCCTATTATGCACTCCTCCGCAATCCGCGAATAACTTCAAAAGGAAAAAATACAAATGCGCAGTTTGGTTTTACCAATACCTTGCTTGAACTGATCAATAACCAGAAGCCAACTCATATTGCCGTATGCTTCGATACAGAAGCTCCTACCGAACGTCATACTGATTATGAAGATTACAAAGCGAATCGACAGGACGCTCCGGAAGATCTCATTGCCGCTATACCCGACATAAAAAAAATAATTCAGGGATTCAATATTCCTGTAATGGAAGTTGATGGATATGAAGCCGACGATGTGATCGGAACATTGAGCAGGCAAGCTGCAAAAGCCGGTTACGAAGTATTCATGGTAACTTCTGATAAAGACTACGGGCAATTGGTAAACGATAAAGTGAAAATTTATAAACCGGGTTACCAGGGTGGCGATGTAGAGATCATGGGTCCAAAAGAAGTTTGTGAAAAATGGAACATTAAGGATGTAAGCCAGGTGATCGATGTATTGGGGCTGATGGGCGATGCCGTCGATAATATTCCCGGGATTGCTGGTGTGGGAGAAAAGACTGCCGCAAAACTTCTTGGCGAATATGAAACATTGGAAAATGTTTTAAAGAATGCCGCCAATATCAAAGGTAAATTGGGAGAGAAAGTGGCAGCCGGAAAAGATCTTGCCATCCTGAGCAAAAAATTAGCAACGATCATCACGAATGTTCCTGTAGAATTTCATGAAGAGAATTTCAGAATCAAAGAAATGAACAAAGACATATTAAGAGATGTTTTTGCAGAGCTGGAATTTAAAACACTTGGTAAGCGAATATTGGGTGAAGAGTTTGCGATCACTGTTTCTAATAAAGAATTTATTAAGAAAGAACAGCCGGTGGGAGTTCAAACCGATCTTTTTGGAAACATAATTGAAACCGCAGCTCCCACAATAACAGTGGATCAAGGCCCTTCCAATGGAAATGGTGCAGGTGAATCAATAACTGTTAGCAGGAATATTAATAATACTCCGCATAAATATGAAGCCATCCAGGATCATACGTCGATAAAAAAATTAGTCGCCGAATTAAAAAAACATGATGAAATATGTTTTGACACAGAAACCACCGGTATTGATGCGAATGACGCGCAATTAGTAGGGCTCAGTTTTTCTGTAAAGCCGGGTGAAGCTTATTATATACCCTGTCCGGCTGATCAAAAAAAGACAAAAGATATCCTGGCTTTGTTTGAACCGTTATTCAATGACAAAAGCAAAATATGGATCGGGCAAAATACTAAATACGATCTGCTCGTGTTGAAGTGGTATCATATAGAACCAAAAGGGAAAATTTTTGACACCATGCTGGCGCATTATGTCATCGAGCCGGATGGAAAAAGAGGAATGGATCAATTGAGTGCAAAATATCTCGGTTATGAACCCGTGCATATCGAAGAATTGATCGGCAAAAAAGGGAGAACACCACAGGGAAGTATGCGTGATGTTGAACTTGAAAAAATTAAAGAGTATGCCGCCGAAGATGCCGATATCACGTTGCAATTAAAACAGATCTTTTTGCCTCAATTAAAAGAAAAGGAAGTTGAAAAAGTTTTTTATGAAGTAGAGAATCCGCTGGTAAAAGTGTTGACGGATATGGAATACGAGGGCGTTAAGATCGATGAGGAATTCTTAAAAGATTATTCCAAAGAATTAGAAAAGGAAGCAAAAAAAGCGGAAGAAAGCGTTTACAAACAAGCGGGGGTTCGTTTTAATCTTGCCTCTCCAAAACAATTAGGCGAAGTACTGTTTGATAAATTGAAATTGGACCCATCAGCCAAAAAAACAAAAACGGGTCAGTACCAAACTGGTGAAGATGTACTATTGAAGCTTGCCGCCAAAGAAAATAAGATCGCTGATGATATTCTTGCCTTCAGAGAAATGACAAAATTGAAATCGACTTATGTTGATTCCTTACCCACACTTATCAACAAAAAAACGGGCAGGGTGCATACAACCTATGGACAAGCTGTTGCTGTGACGGGTCGTTTGGCCAGTAATAATCCAAATCTTCAAAACATCCCGGTAAGAACGGACAGGGGTAAAGAAATAAGAAAGGCGTTTATTCCAAGAGATAATAAACATATCCTTTTGTCAGCGGACTATTCCCAAATTGAACTGCGAATTGTTGCCGCCATCAGCAGCGATAAAAATATGTGCAAGGCTTTTAAAGACGGCACCGACATTCACACAGCCACTGCAGCAAGAGTTTATAATGTGGATGAGAAAAATGTAACAAAGGAAATGCGCTATAAAGCCAAAAGTGTGAATTTTGGAATTATTTACGGGCAGGGAGCCTTTGGCCTGGCAGATAATCTTGGGATCTCAAGAAGTGAAGCAAAAGAGATCATCGATAATTACAAAAAACAATTTCCCGGCATACAGAAATACATGGATGATACGATCAATTTTGCCCGTGAACATGGTTATGTGCAGACCATCATGGGACGCAAGCGCTGGTTAAGAGATATTAATTCATCCAACTTTACAGTTAGAGGATTTGCCGAACGAAATGCGATCAACTCGCCGATCCAGGGAACCGCTGCCGATATGATAAAGCTGGCGATGATAAAAGTTCATGCCGCTATGAAAAAAGGAGGATTTAAGAGCAGGATGATCTTACAGGTGCATGATGAATTGGTTTTTGATGCTACGAAGGATGAAGTAAAAGACTTAAAACCATTGATCGTTGAGTGTATGCAGGCCGCTTTGCCTTTGCCAAATAAAGTTCCCGTAATCGCTGAATGTGGTGAAGGAAAGAACTGGCTGGATGCTCACTAAACTCCCGGATGTTTTTATGATACTCACCGTTACACTCAATCCATGCATTGACAAGAGCTCCAAAGTTGAAATATTAAAACCTGAAAGTAAACTGCGTTGCACCGAAATTTTACATGAAGCGGGAGGTGGTGGAATTAATATTAGTAAGGCGCTTAAAAAATTGGATATCCCATCAGTGGCATTATTCCCTGCAGGTGGTCATAATGGCGATATGCTTTGCTCATTATTGAAACAGGAAGACATATCATTCCATGCAGTTGACACAAAAACAGAGACGAGGGAAAACTGGATCGTTCTTGAAACACAATCCAATAATCAATATCGTTTTACTTTTCCGGGAAGAGAAGTGAGTGAGGAAACAATTAAAACACTGATTGAGCAGATCAAGTCTTTTGCGCCAAAGTTTGTTATCGCAAGCGGCAGTTTACCACCCGGCCTGCCGGATTATTTTTACGGACTAATCGTCAAAAATGCGTTAGCAGTAGGAGCAAAATGTATTGTCGATACAAGCGGAGCTGCACTGCAAGCTTTAAAGGGCAAACATGCCTATCTTATAAAACCGAACATTGGCGAGTTATGTAAAATGCTCAATATTGAATGGCTTGATAAAAAAGAAGTGCCGGACGCAGCACAGCAGGCTATCAGGGATGGATTTGCAGAGATCATCGTTGTTTCGATGGGCCCGTCGGGTGCATGGATGGTCAATAATGAAAAGAAATATTTTGTTGCTGCGCCCGTCGTGGAAAAAAGAAGCACTGTTGGCGCCGGGGATAGTATGGTAGCAGGAATAGCGGCGATGCTATTGAAGCAAAGAAGCCTGAAGGAAGCACTGGCGTTTGGTGTGGCATGCGGGTCGGCAGCAACCATGAACGAGGGAACAAAGTTGTTTAACAGAGCTGATGCCGAACACCTTTATGAAATTATTTCTCAAAAGGAATAAAAATGAATATTTTCTTCATCCATTTTAATGAAGCTGAGCTGAAGGAAAAAATTCAACCGCTAAAGAACGCTGGCTATAAAGTAAATTATCATTTTGACGCCGGATCTGTTGCAGATCTCCGGCAAGCCCTGCCGGATGTTTTGGTGATCTGCCTTGACAGGTTGCCATCACACGGTCGCCGATACGCAGAATGGTTGTGGGAGGCTAAGAAGCGTCAGCATATTCCTGTTATTTTTTGTGGTGGCACTCCCGAGAAAGTGTTGCTTACAAAAGAAAAACTACCAAAAGCGATTTACTGCAGCAATGACAAGCTTTTGACAACACTTGAAAAGAACAGCAAATGAAGTTGGAAGATTATTTAAAAATTATTGAGAATATAAGTTTAAGATATTTCTATATTGCCGGTATCGCTTTTTTGCTGGGTTACATATTGTTTCGTAAATGGCTTACACGTAAAAAAATCCAGCAACGATTTCCGAAAATAACGGATTACGTCCGGGAGGTTTCTTATTCCATTATCACGATGCTGCTATTTGCCTTTGTGCCTTTTTTCCTTATCAAGAACCCGGACATTGAACCCTACACAACACACTACACAAAGATCGAAGAGTTTGGCTGGTTCTATTTTTTTGCCGCTTTTCCAATTATGTTCATCATGCATGACACTTATTTCTATTGGACTCACCGGTTCATGCATTATCCCAGGGTCTTCAGAATATTTCACCGGGTGCATCATCAGTCCACCAATCCGTCTCCCTGGGCAGCTTATGCATTTCATCCTTTGGAAGCGATTGTGGAAGTTGGCATCGCTGCTGTTTTTCTTTTTACCATTCCAATTCATAGTCTTCATTTGCCCATTTTCTTTTTAATGTCTATTATGTATAACGTTTACGGTCATACCGGTTATGAAATTTATCCAAAAGGCTTTAACAAGAACTGGTTTGGCAAGTGGATCAATACGTCCGTTAATCATAATCTTCATCATCAATATTTTAAGGGGAATTATGGTTTATATTTTTTGTTCTGGGATCGAATGATGGGAACGATCAGGAGCGACTATGATGAAAGATTTGAAGAGGTGAAAGCAAGATGAACCGGCCCGGTTGCTGTGGGAATACTGAACGATAAAGGCAGGTACAAATGGTCGCAACGGAAGCCAACCGGATTTGTATCGCCTTCCTTCATAAATCAGGTAAATCTTTAATAATTTTATTAATTGGACAAACGGTTACTGTTTGCCTTGATCATTTATTAGTTTGGTATTTTAAATAGAAATTTATGAGAAGACCCCTTGTTTTTATTCCTGTTCTTGTGTCTTTTATTTATACCGCTCAATCGCAGGAAAAAATGGATTTTGAAAAATACAACCCGGTTTCCACTCTTGTCGTTCCCGAACATAAAATAACAAAGGCCAAATTTCCCTTTATCGATGTGCACAATCACCAGTTTAACATGCCGACCATGGACCTGGGAACATTGATAAAAGAAATGGATAAGCTGAATATGAAAGTAATGGTCAATTTAAGTGGTCAAAGCGGGAACAGCATAGTTCAGTCCGCAAAAAATATCAGGGACAATTATCCAAAAAGATTTATCGTTTTTGCAAATGTTAATTTTTCCAAAGTGGGGGAAGCAGATTGGGGTGAGAATGCGGCCAGGCAATTAGAAGAAGATGTAAAGAATGGCGCTAATGGACTAAAGATCTACAAAAGTCTCGGCATGTCATCAAAGGATATCAGCGGAACAAGAATACCTGTTGATGATCCGCGGTTAGATCTGGTTTGGAAAAAAGCAGGCGAGCTAAAGATCCCTGTCCTCATTCATACAGCAGACCCGAAATCATTTTGGGACCCCATGGATGATAAAAACGAAAGATGGCTGGAACTTGCCACGCATGACAGGAGAAAAAGAAGTGATACCGATCCGGCACCCTGGCAACAACTAATTGCCGAGCAACATCGCATGTTTAAAAAACATCCAAATACAATTTTTATCAATGCTCATTTTGGATGGTATCCCAATAATCTGGAAAAGCTTGACAGCCTGTTGACTGAAATCCCCAATATGCATATTGAATTCGGAGCAGTTATAGCTGAACTTGGCAGGCAACCAAAGGCTGCGAAAAAGTTTTTTGAAAAATACCAGGACCGGATCTTGTTTGGCAAAGACAGTTGGGTGCCGGAAGAATATGCTACCTATTTTCGTGTATTGGAGACAGAAGATGAATATTTTCCTTATCATAAAAAGTATCATGCTTTTTGGGCCATGTACGGAATGGGCTTACCGGACGCCATATTGAAAAAAATATATTATAAAAATGCGCTTCGTATTATTCCTAACATTGATAAATCACAGTTTCCGGACTAAATGAAAACAGATATTTCAAACAGAGACGACTTATTAAAACTCCTTACCCTTTTTTATAATAAACTCCTGGCCGATAAATCCATCAGTTATCTGTTTACAGATGTTGCTAAGATCGATCTGCCACATCACCTGGATATCCTGGTAAACTTTTGGGACAGCATCCTATTTCAAAATGATGTATACCGGAAAAATGCAATGCAGCCGCATTTGATTTTGCATCAAAAGTCCCCCTTACAAAAACATCATTTTACAACATGGCTTACGTATTTTAATGAAACCATAGATGAATTGTTTGAAGGCGAAAAAGCATTTCTGGCTAAAGAAAGAGCTCTGAGCATAGCCACAGTTATGCAGATCAAGATCGCCCAGCTGACCTAGCTTTTTGGGGGGTGAAGCAGATCCAAACATATTCCATAACGTTTTTGCAGGCATTTTTTTTATTTTTTCAGACCGGTCCTTTGTGTAATTCGACCAGTCAGTACATCATGAAGCAAATGAATGCTTATGCAGCGATTATCATTTGCTTTAGATCCGCGGTATTTCCAGGTAATTTTCCAGGGCATCTTCCTCAGCTATGGAATTCTTTTTCTCCATTGGAGTGCCGATTGGAAACATTATTTAATAAGTATCGGAGGATGTTTATTATTTCAATATGCCGCCGATTCAATCAGGTCAAAACGATTCTTAAGGCTCAATGAATTCGACAGATGGGGTTTTAGCATTCTCATCAGCGCTATGAGCTTATGTCTCTTGTTAAAAACAAATTATTGGTATGTGAGTTTGCTTGCCGCTCTTTTAACTGTTATCTCCAAATACATTCTTCGGTTTAATCAAAAACATATTTTCAACCCGTCGGCCTTTGGGATCGTCGCAACTATCCTGGTCACAAATGATGCATGGTTAAGCCCCGGACAATGGGGAAGCAATGCTGTGATATTCTTCGCAGTGGTAACACTCGGAACGATCGTTGTTACGAGAGTGCAAAAATTAGATATCAGTCTTGCGTTCCTGCTAACCTTCATTGGCTTGCTTTACTGGCGCCAGGTTTATGTACTCGGCTGGCCAATGGATCACTTTATTCATTCAGTCAGCACAGGAAGTTTATTGCTTTTTACATTTTTCATGATCAGCGATCCAAGAACATCACCCAACCACCCGGTTGCAAGAATTATCTGGGCCATACTGATTGCTGTGGTTTCATTTTATCTCGCAGCTTTCAAATGGAAATACAATACCATCGTCTGGGTGTTGGTTGCCGCCGCACCATTAGTTCCTATTCTTGATAAAATTTTTAAGGCAAAACAATTTGAATGGAGTCGAAATACATTTTTTAACCCCCCCTTACTCCCCTTTAGGGGCCGGGGGCATAAATTAAAACAAATAGTCATGAAGCCAATTATGAAAAAAGGAGCTGCAATAATTCTTTTATCAGCAATGATAACACAGGAAGCTGTTGCCTTCTGTGGATTTTATGTAAGCAAAGCCGATGGTACGTTGAAAAACAAAACCTCACAGGTGATCCTTGTGCGGGACGGCCACAAAAACGTGATCACGATGTACAATGATTTCAAAGGAAATCTAAAGGATTTTGCAATGGTGGTCCCTGTGCCGGTTGTTTTACAAAAGAAAGATATTAAAGTCGTGGATCAATCAATTTTTAATACCCTGAATGAGTACAGCAAGCCCAGATTAGTTGAATATTATGATCAGAACCCTTGTGCTCAATATAATAAACTCGACGAAGTTGTAGTTGGTAGTGCCATGGGAATCAGAGTACGCGGAGCTAGGTCGTTTGCTGAATCCGAAAAAAAAGACCTGGGTGTAAAAGTTGAAGCAAAATACCTGGTTGGCGAGTATGATATTCTAATCCTTTCAGCAAAAGAATCTTCAGGATTAAAAACGTGGCTGGATGAGAACGGTTACAAAATTCCAGCCGGCGCTGATGAAGTGCTGGAGCCATACATCAAAAGCAATCTGAAATTCTTTGTTGTAAAAGTAAATGAACAGGAAAAGAAAAAACTACCGGGAAATTTTCTTCGGCCGATCCAGATCAGCTTTACTTCCCCAAAATTCATGCTGCCAATTCGGCTAGGCATGGCTAATGCTGATGGTGACCAGGATATGATCGTGTATGCATTCACGAAAAAAGGAAGAATAGAAACAACCAATTACAGGACAGTATCGCTGCCGACAGGAAAAAACATTCCATTGTTTGTAAAAAATAATTTCGGGAATTTCTATGCCAACCTTTTCCAAAACCAATGGGATAAGGAAGGTAAAGCGCTTGCCATGTTAGAATACGCATGGGATGTGAGTCCCAAGAATTTTGTGAAATGCGATCCCTGCGTGGCGACAGCGCCTTCAGCACAGGACCTTGTGCAGGCAGGTGTCTGGTGGATCAATCGTGACTGGTCAAATTATGATGATGTATACGGCGACGATGATTATTCTGACAATGTTTATTTCACCAGATTACATGTTCGTTATAACAGGAGATCGTTTCCGCAAGATTTGATGTTCCAGGTTACGCCCAATACCGATAATTACCAGGCAAGATATATAATCACTCATCCTGCGACCGGTGATTTCAATTGTGAGGCAGGAAAAAAATATTTGAGAGAATTAAAACAACGGAGAGCAGATGAATTGGAGATGCTTACCTACCTGACAGGAAAAGATTATAGCGATTGGGATGTGGTAGCAGAACAACCAGAAGAAAAATATGTACCGAAAGACGCATCCTATGCATCGATTGCGCCGTTGATTGAAAACAAACCAAAAAGGAATCAGGGAATCTTGATTGCAACATTCAGTGTTGTTGGATTGGTCTTTCTCGCTGGCCTCAGGCGAAAAGAAATTAAGATCTAAGACATTCCGTAAGTGAGAGCCTGTCACGGCAGGCTCTTGCTTATTTTTTTAAATACCAGTTTTTATAATACATCAATTTCTCCAGGTGTAATGCAGGACGGCCAACTGCAAATTTTCCTCAACCAGCTTTTGCATTTCTTGTTTTGAAAATAGTGCGGAACCCTGCGAATAAACTAAGGAAGACAGCAACTGTTACAAATATTTTATCCGCACGCACTTTTTTCATACTTAATTTGATCTTGTAAACAATCTTTCTTTCATCTTTTTGTCATGGCCATAAATATCATCACGGAAATTTAATTTACCCTCCCGATCAACCCATGCGGTAAAATATCCAATAAAAACGGGAATAGGTTCTTTTACATTATAATATTGTTCCTTGCCGGCATTCATGGCCCTGGTAATTTTTACCGAATCCCAATTTGGATCATTTCGTAAAATGAATTGTGCAAGTTTTTTCGGCTCACTTACCCGGATGCATCCATGACTGAAATCCCTTTTCTCTTCCTTGAATAGACTTTTGGACGGGGTATCATGAAGGTATATACTGTAATTATTAGGAAACAAAAACTTAACCTGCCCCAGTGAATTCCATGGCCCGGGTTTTTGTCTTACGCTATTTCCGTTCCATTCCATATGGTGTCTTGCCAGGTAATTTTTGTTCTTTGCAATGCCTGGTAATATTTCTTTTTTTAAAATCGAAGATGGAACGTTCCAATATGGGCTAAAAACAACGTGCTTTAGATTCCCGGTAAAAATGACCGTATTGTTGGCCGTACTACCAACAACCACTTTTGCGGCCCAGCTATATTGTCCTTTGTCATATACATGCAACTTAAATTCCGGTATATTCACCAGCAAATAGTCAGTTGTTGGTTCAGCCGGCACCCACCGAATTCGTTCCATATTAATTAATATTTTTTGCAAAAGATCCTGGACAGGCCGGTTCATCTCATTCAAAACTGTCGCCGTGATGATTCCATCTTCCTTTAATCCATAACGCCTTTCGAAGTGTTTTACCCCAGCTTCTAATTCCTTTGTAAACGTCAGCGTGGTGTCTTCATTTGTCAAATCACCTGTCAGAAATAATCTCTTTTTTATCAGGGGAATGGTCATTGACCTATCATTTAATTTATAGCTTTTCTTATCTCCTTTTATAACCGGCCAGCTACCATTTTTTTCGAGCTCATAATATTTAAGCAAAAAGTTCTTTAACAAATTATACTGACGGTTCACCGGCTCAAGCTCCTTGAGGTTCTTACCCTTCCGTGACAACACAGAATCAAGTAAGGCGGCCGGATCAATTTTTTTCCGGGGAATAAACCAATCTAACTCCTTTGCATCAAGCTGTGTCCTCCCCTGGTAAGCTCTCCGCGTATAGCGAAAAAACTGTGCAGTCAGAAGCAACTCTGTATTTAAAACAATACTGTCATTAATGTCATAATTAAAATTTCCACCGGATAAAGAATCGTATAATTTCTCCAGCAGAGGGTTTTTCAATGCAGTATCCTGCGAATAGCTTATATAATCGTTGTAGGCACCATAAAAAGACGAAGCATAGTCGGCCATACCCTCATCAAAAAACCAGGCAAACTGGTAGTTGCGCGCATTGTAAAAACTCCTCATTCTTTTCTTAAGGGAATCATGCATTTGTCGCCCGGCCAGGAATTTCTCCATCACTGTACTGTCAAAAAACAAATCACTATAAGAAGTCCCCGATTTGATAGAAGTATCCCGATTGCTGATTTGCCCATGTGCCTCATTATCCGTTTGTTTACAACTGTAAAGGGATAGGGTAAGCAGTGAACTCAAAAGGATTATCAATTTCATAAGTAAGGTCCGTTTTCAATGTAAATTAAATCAATTACGAACTGAATCAGAAGGGGAACTAAAAATAAACCCAAAGATTTTACTTGCCTTTTTCGGGTTATCTTGCACTCCCCCGAAGGGGATCTCCAAAGGAGTACTTTGTACCTTCGGATCAAATTTTAAATTTTTATGGAGTATAGTAAACTTGTTGCAGTTACCGGCCTTCCCGGAATTTTTGAGCTTATCAGCAGCCGTGGAGATGGAGCCGTTGTTCGTTCGCTTGATGACAATAAGACACAATTTATTTCCGGCCGTGTGCATAATTTTTCTCACCTCGAGAGTATAGAAATTTATACACAACGCGAAAATGTGAACCTCGTAGATGTTTTCCATGCAATGGAAAAAGCCGGCGGCTCCCTGCCGGATGCAAAGGATAATGATGCTGTAATAAAGTATTTTGAGAAAGTTTATCCTGACATGGACTTTGACAGAGTATATAGCAGTGATATGAAGAAAATGGTAAAATGGTTTGATTCTTTGAAAAAACATAACATCGAAATAAAACTTACGGACCTCGCTGAAGAAACGGCGGAACCTGTAGAGGAAGTAAAAGAAGAACCGGTGCCCGAAGAAAAACCAAAGAGGAAAACCACTAAAAAGAAATCTGCTAAATAGCGTACGATAGTTTGTCAATGCGCAAATTAAGGTGGTATTCAATTTGCACATTGACATTTTTGTCCCAATGGGACTCATCTGAGCAAATTCTATATTTATGTACTCTGCCGAAATAAAAAAACTTCCCCGTCATTTTTTGCCCAAAGACTTCACGGTTACTACATGGGAAAACCTTGAACCCTTTTTTATTGACCTTCTTGATAGAAAAATAGATTCTAAAGAAAGCCTGGAACAATGGTTAAAGGATATTAGCGAGCTCGAAGCCGTGTTAAGTGAAGATGGTTGCTGGCGCCAGATAAAGATGACCTGTGATACTGAAAATAAAGCGCTGGAAGAAGCTTTTACTTTTTTCATGATGGAAATTCAGCCAAAAGCTCAACCCTATGCTGATAAGCTCAATAAGAAGCTTATTAACTCACCATTTACAAAAGAACTTGATCAGAAGAAATTCTTTACATACCTGCGTACTGTAAAAAAGAACATTGATCTTTTCCGCGAAGAGAATATCCCGATCCTGGCTGAAATGAATGTGATGCAGCAACAGTATGGCATCATAGCAGGCAAAATGACGATTGAAGTTGACAGCAAAGAATATACATTACAACAAGCATCAAAATTTCTTGAAAATAATGACAGAAATTTAAGAGAGTCAGTATATAGAAAAGTAGGAGAAAGAAGATTGCAGGATAAAGACACGCTGAACACATTATTCTCTTCTCTTGTTGAGAAACGCCATCGCATAGCAGTGAATGCAGGTTTCGCCAACTATCGCGATTACAAGTTTGCCGAGATGGGCCGCTTTGATTATAAGCCCGAAGATTGTTTTCAATTCCACCAGGCAGTAAAAGAGAAGATATTACCGCTGGTAAATGAGATTTATGAAAAGAAAAAGAAAAAACTTGGTTTAGATACCTTACGGCCCTGGGATCTTGAAGCTCATCCTGAAGACGAAAAACCTTTAAACCCTTTTAAAACCGGGGACGAGCTCGTAGAAAAATCCATTGCATGTTTTAATGAACTGAAACCATTTTTTGGTGACTGCCTGGGCAAGATGAAAACAATGGGTCATCTTGATCTTGACAGCCGGAAAGGAAAAGCGCCCGGCGGATATAATTGTCCGTTAGCTGAAAGCGGCGCTCCGTTTATTTTTATGAATGCTGCGGGGCAAATGGACGATGTAACAACGATGGTGCATGAAGGTGGTCATGCCGTTCATTCATTTCTTGCACACGAACTTGAATTGACAGCTTTCAAAGAATACCCAATGGAAATTGCCGAGGTTGCAAGTATGGCCATGGAGCTTTTTTCCATGGATTACTGGCATGTTTTTTTTAATTCAAAAGAAGAACTAAAACAGGCGAAAGAACATCAACTGGAAAGAGTGATCACTATTTTCCCATGGATCGCTACCATTGATAAATTTCAACATTGGCTGTACGAAAATCCAAACCATACAGAAGAAGAAAGGTCAGATAAATGGGTGGAGATCTTTCATGAATTTACTTCCCCGGTCCTCGATGTTTCGGGCTTAGAAGAATATCGGAGGTACTTCTGGCAAAAACAATTGCACCTTTTTGAAGTGCCGTTTTATTATATCGAATATGGTATTGCTCAACTTGGCGCCATTGGACTATGGAAACAGTTTAAAGAGAATAAAGAAACTGCTCTTAATAATTACATCACCGCGCTATCACAAGGCGGCACTCGTACTTTACCGGAGCTTTTCAGGTCTGCCGGGTTGCATTTTGACTTTTCTCCTGCCGTGGTCGGCCGTTTAATGGCCTTTGTTCACGCAGAAATGCAGGCCTTAACAAAAGAATAATAGAAAATACCACAAAAGTGGTATGCCTCTTTTTTGGAAGGCAATAAAATCTACTATTACTTTACTGTAGAAATATAAATGCAGTCATTGCATTTCAAAATAGCTACTAATCAGAGCCTTAACCTAAGTCCCCATGTTTCCACATGGGGGCTTACTTTTTCCGGCAGGCGCTGCAAACACCATTCACTACAATTTCAACATTATTAGCCAGGTATTCTTTGGGAAGTTTAACCGACGGAATAACGAATTCTTCAAGGCATTCAGTTTTACCGCAAACAGAACAGATGAAATGATAATGGTTATCATGATGATGACCTTCAAAGCAATCGTTTTTGCAAAGGGCATATTTAACGGAATTATCCGCAGTCGGAATTGTATGTAATATCCCCTTTTCAACAAAGGTTTGCAAAGTTCGGTAAACAGTTACACGGTCGAATCTTTCACCGGCCTTATGCTCTATATCAGCGTGTGCCAGTGCTCTGGTATTGGTTAAAAAAAGATTGAGGATCTTTTCGCGGCTTGCCGTTACACTAAGTTGATTACGACGAAGAATATCATGAACCTTCGTGTTCATAACGATCATTTTTCTTTCAACAATACTTCAATCTCCTTTATCATTCTTTCTACATCCTCCCTCACATTCCCTTCATAAATCTTTCTGACAACTCCTTTTTTATCAACCAAGGCAAAAAACTGGGAATGAAGAAAATCAACTTCATTACCTACTGGGTTATTATTAGGATCATCGATTTTATAACTGTACCGGGCTTGCTTATAAAGGCTGTCTTTTGTGCCCGTAAGAAAGATCCATTTTTGCGTGTCAACATGCAAGGAGTCAGCATATTTTTTTAACCGCGCGGCAGAATCCGTGGCGGGGTCACTGGTATGAGAAAGTATAAGAAAGTCTTTCTCATTTTTAAATTGTTCATACACGAGCTTCATATTCGCATGCATGATCGGGCACCAGCTTTTACAGGTAGTAAAAAAATATTCCGCAACAAAAACCTTACCTTCTACAACCTTCTCCGTGACTTTGTTCCCGTCCTGGTTGGTAAACGAAAAAGCAGCGACCCGGCCAATCGGTGGAAGCCTTGATTTTCCAAAACCGGGTATAAGCCAGCTCATGGTAAAATAAAATCCGATGACCAATGCAAGGAAGAAAATAATATAGAATATGGTTTTCCGGCTCATAACATGAAATTCAAAATTACTGATGATTGGACCGCACTGTTGAAACAAACAAAGATAATATATTTTGCAACGCCGTTGCACCTGGCTATCTTTGCAACCTATGAAGATCCAGATCAATTGGAACGCGCTGGGTGTTTCTGCAGGATTGGCTTGTGCTATTCATTGTGCCTTGTTACCTCTCTTTGTCAGCACGTTGCCCTTATTCGGCATTGATCTTCTTGATAATATTTATTTTGAAGCGGGGATGATCCTGATCGCCCTGTTGATCGGTGGCCTTACCTTATGGCACGGGTATAAAAAACACCACCACAAACTTTCACCTTTGTTTTTATTTATGGGGGGAATGTTTCTGTTGATTATAAAACACTTTCTTTCCGATAATATGATCTGGCTGATCATTCTATCCTCCATTCTTATCATATTTGCCTATTATCAAAATTGGAAACTTTGCCGCCAGGCAAAACATTGCCATAGCACTGATTGTAACCATTAACACCTGCAAGAGTTTTTCCTTTTCAAATTTCTTTTTGATTAACTTGAAGGGCAATTAAAAAATTATGAGATCATTACTTATTTTTCTTTTATTTATTTCCCCGATACCTGGCTTTAGCCAAACCAAAGATGAAGCCGAAGTAAGAAGTGTGCTTGCGAAGCAAAACGCCGCCTGGAACCGTGGTGACGTTGATGGATTCATGGTTGGTTATTGGGAAAATGATTCTCTGATGTTCATCGGCAAATCCGGTGTTACCTATGGCTATAAGAACACATTGGCCAACTATCAAAAAAATTACCCTGACACGGCCGCAATGGGTAAGCTTACATTTACGCTAATTCAGGTCAAACAAATTTCACCCGACTATTTTCATGTAACCGGCAAATATTATTTGACCCGAACCATGGGAGATGCGAGCGGACATTTTACGCTTATGTTCAGGAAAATAAATGGTAAATGGATTATCATTTCCGATCACAGCAGCTGAATTTATAAATTCAAAACAAAACCAATCTTATTATGGCACTCATTGTTGTAGGAATGATCATACTGATTGCAGGTATCATCATGGCCCGAAATCCGGGCCCATCCCAGCGTTATAGCGGAATCGTAAGAATTACCGGCGTCATTGTCATGGTAATTGGTGTCCTGATCGGGTCGGTGGTACAAATTGATGCGGGGCAGGTAGGTGTCAAAAAGCTATTTGGAAAAGTGCAAAACGATGTACTTCAAAGCGGTCTTCATATGATAAACCCATTAGTAGAAGTAATCCGTCTTGATATCAAAACTCAAAACTATACCATGAGTGGTGTTCATGATGAAGGTGTAAAAGCAGCAGATGATGCTATCAGGGTATTAACAGCTGATGGGTTAGAAGTCACGATTGATCTTACCGTCTTGTTTCGGCTCGCAGAATCAGATGCGCCAAGGCTGGTGAGAGAAACAGGCGTTAATTACGTGGATAAGATCGTAAGACCATTGACAAGAACCAAGATCCGTGATAATTCTGTTTATTACGATGCTATATCTCTTTACTCCAGTAAACGGGATGAATTTCAAAACAGGATCTTCAAAAGCATCGATGATGATTTTAAAAGAAGGGGTCTTTTTCTCGAACAGTTGCTGGTCAGAAATATTACTTTACCCCAATCGGTAAAAGCAACCATTGAAGGCAAGATCAATGCAGAACAGGAGGCTCAGAAGATGCAGTTCATTCTGCAAAAAGAAAAACAAGAGGCAGAAAGAAAAAGAGTAGAAGCTCAGGGTATTGCAGATTACCAGCGTATCATTAACCAGGGATTGACCGATCAGCAATTACAGTATGAACAAATAAAAGCCCTGAAAGAAATTGCCACCTCGCAAAATGCCAAGATCGTTGTGATGGGCAAAGGGAATACGCCGGTGATACTCGATACAAAGAATTGATCCGCATAAACGGTTACCGGCTCCAGGTTTTATATAAATACCAAAGCAACAGGGCCAGGCTTAAAACCATCCAAACAAAAAAAAGTATATGGACCAATGATGAGTAGTTATTACTGTATGCCAATTCAAAATAAATACCGGCAGTAACATTTATTAAAAGCCACATCAGGAAAGCAAAAAGTGAACGCAGTATCTTCCTGAAATACTTTGTCACTTCCGGATCCATGCTAAACATGATACTTCGATTTGGTTATTGACAAGGTAA
>DASVAM010000061.1:0-2910 GCA_036376375.1 Chitinophagaceae bacterium | reverse complement strand
GGGAATGAAAGTGATCTTTTATGACGTGGAAACAAAACTACCGCTGGGCAATGCTGAAGATGCAAAAACGCTGAAAGAATTGCTGACCCGTTCTGATATAGTGACGCTCCATGTTCCTGAAACTTCACAAACAAAAAATCTTATCAATAAAACGACGCTGAAATATTTCAAGAAAGGTGCGATACTTATCAACTATGCAAGGGGAGAAGTTGTAGACCTTGAAGCGCTGCGGAAAGCCATCCTTGAGGGCGCCATTGGTGGCGCTGCAGTGGATGTTTTTCCCAAAGAACCGGAAAAAAATGGCGACCGGTTTCAGACCCCGTTACAGGATCTGCCCAATGTAATCCTCACACCGCATATCGGTGGATCCACAGAAGAAGCCCAGGAAAATATCGGCGAAGATGTGAGCAGCAAGTTGTTTAATTTTTTGGAAAAAGGCATTACGTTTGGTTCACACACAGTGCCGGCGCTCGCCTTGCCGCCGCAGGAAGGCTCCCACCGTATTTTGCATATTCATAAAAATGTGCCGGGTGTTTTATCAGAGATCAACACGACTCTTTCAAAAAATAACATCAACATTCTGGGCCAATATTTGAAAACCAATGATGAGATCGGCTATGTTGTGCTGGACGTGGACAGGCAGATCTCTTCTAAAGCACTGCAATTGCTAAAAGAAGTAAAGCAAACGATCAAGGTGAGAATGTTATATTGACTTACGGGACTCTATTTATTGATCAGCGTTCTAGGACCACCAAATATTTAATTTTAAATTTTCAATAAATATTGAAAATTATGTAAATTTGGCCCGTAAATGAAAGCCGGATGAAAATGATTATCGTTGGCGGTGGGTTTGGTGGATTAAAGCTTGCAAGAAAGCTCAGCAATAGAAAAGGATTTGAAATCCTGTTGATCGACAAATTCAACTATCACCAGTTTCAGCCTTTATTTTACCAGGTAGCGACGGCAGGATTGGATGCCAGCAATATTTCTTTCCCGCTCAGAAAAGCCTTTCAAAAAAGTAGGAATATTCGTATTCGTATCACAGATCTGAAACAAATATGTGCTGCCGAAAATAAAATTATAACCGGAACGGGAGAGGAGCAATATGATGTTTTAGTACTGGCCACCGGGGCGGATACAAATTTTTTTGGTAACCAGCAACTGGAAGAACATGCTTTTCCCATGAAATCGACGGTTGAAGCATTGCAACTTCGTTATAAGCTGGTGCAAAATTTTGAAGATGCACTGACTACAAAAAATGAGGACGATTTGCAACGCCTCATGAATATCGTGGTGGTCGGGGGCGGACCGACGGGCGTAGAGATTTCAGGTGCATTGGCTGAAATGAAAAAATATGTTTTACCGAAAGATTACCCGGAACTCGATTTCTCTAAAATGAATATTTTCTTACTAGAGGGCACACAAAAAACGCTGGGACACATGAGTGAGCGATCTTCTGACCAATCAAAAATGTACCTGGAGAAATTGGGCGTGATCGTGATGACAGGCGCCCAGGTCAAAGGCTATGATGGAAAAAATATTCAGCTGCAGGATGGCAAAACTATTTCCTCAGCAACGGTATTGTGGGCCGCCGGCATTAAAGGTAATATTCCCGACGGTGTTGATAAAAGCCTCATAGCCAGGGGGAACCGAATCAAAGTTGACAGGGTAAATAGGGTGACCGGTTCTAAAAACATATATGCAATTGGGGACCTGGCCTATATGGAAACTCCTAAATATCCACACGGGCATCCGCAGGTTGCTACCGTTGCCATTCAACAAGCGAAGCTGCTGGCCGCCAACCTGCTAAAAATAAAAGAAGGAAAAACTGACCTGGAAGAATATGAATACAAGGACAAAGGCAGTATGGCAACCGTTGGAAGAAATCTTGCCGTAGTTGACATTCCGAAACCGAAGCTTCATTTTGGTGGCTGGTTTGCGTGGATGATCTGGATGAGCCTTCACCTGATGCTGATACTTGGCGTCAAGAATAAGTTTTTCGTTTTTATAAACTGGTTATATAATTATTTTACCTATGATCAAAGCCTGCGGTTGATCTTTAAAGAGTTTAAGAAAACAAAAAAATGAATGAATCCGGATAAGGAATTTAATTAAGAAAATTCGTTAACCATTTCTTTGCTCTTGTTTTAAATGCGATCGTTTCATAATCCCATCTTTCTTCAATGATCAGCTTGATCTCGTTGATGATCTCAGGATACAGTTTTGCAAGTTTCTGCAGGACAGTGATAGAGAAGGCTTTTATCGCGACAGGCTCGGAAGCGGAGGAAATAAGCCGAAAACAAATATCCATTACCTGTCCATGAAATTTTTCCGGGATATTCACAAATTGCAATAAACGTATGCCATTTCTTTTCACTGAATCATGTACGCCTGGCTTTTCAAGAGCTTTTAAAACTTTTGCGAAATGTTTCCTAATCAGCTCCGGGTGATCTTCCACGCAATAGCTCACCGGCCAGGCAGCCCTTTGTGCCACACGATATTCATTCTTCAAAAACAAATTAAATAATTCATTAAACTTCTTTTGATCCGCGCCAACCCATTTTACGATCCGCCTGCAATTGGATTTTGAATGCTCCTTTAAAATCGTTTCTCTTAATTTCATTGATTTGAAATCAAGGCTTCGGTTTGGTTTTAGATTTAGATTTGGGTTTGGCCTTGATGGCGGGCGTCTTTCCAAACTGGATGTATAAAGACTCCATGATCTGTGGTTTCAGTTCTGCGCAGGCTTTAAATATTTCATGTTCAATGATGGCAGATTCTTCGCCATAAAGTCTTTCGGTAAGCACTTTATTGGTTGCCTGTTGCAATGCGATGATCTCAACAAGCAATTCGAACATCATCTGGAGATTATATTTCGGATCAAATTGCAAATGATCCAAACTGGGAGTT
>DASVAM010000059.1:0-8156 GCA_036376375.1 Chitinophagaceae bacterium | reverse complement strand
AACCGCATTTTCACAATGCCACAGTTTTTAAAAACAAGGTATAATGAGACTGTTGCCATGATCATGGCTGTGTTTTGGTTGTTTCTCTACATATTTGTCAACCTTACTTCGATCTTATATCTCGGCACAATTGCCATTAATAGTCTGACTGGTGGTGAGAATTTTCATTGGATCATGATCGGACTTGCTGTTTTCGCACTGGTAATAACATTAGGCGGTATGAAGGTGATCGGTTATACTGATGTGATACAGGTATTGGTTCTGTTGGCAGGTGGATTGATCACATCCTATATTGCCTTAACGGTGGTCAGCGAAAGATTTGGGTTCGGAAAAGATTTTCTTGCCGGATTTAACCAGTTACTTAGGACCGCTCCCGGGCATTTTAATATGATTTTTGATAAACCAGGCTCGGGAGCCACCCAGCAGGAAATAAATCATTATTCAAGTTTACCGGGAATGGCAATGCTTGCCGCCGGTATGTGGGTAGCTAATTTGAATTACTGGGGTTGTAATCAGTACATCACCCAAAGGGCACTTGGTGCTGATCTGAAGACAGCCAGGACAGGAATCTTATTTGCAGCTTTCTTAAAAATATTAATGCCACTTTTAGTTGTTTTACCCGGTATTGCAGCGTTTGTATTGCATCAAAACGGCGAATTACAACAACAGATGTTGACCAATGGTGAATTCAGGGAAGACAACGCATATTCAGCAGTGCTCGGATTTTTGCCAGAGGGATTGAAAGGATTGTCAATGGCTGCGTTGACGGCAGCGATCGTTGCATCACTTGCGGGTAAAGCAAACAGCATTTCTACAATTTATACGCTGGATATTTATAAGAAGTACATTAATAAAGGATCTTCAGAAAGAAAATTAGTCTGGATGGGACGGGTGGTTGTGATCGTAGCTTTGATAATTGCTATTGGAGTTAACTGGCAGGATTCCCTGGGCATCGGCGGTAAAGGCGGCTTTGAATTCATTCAAAAGTATACGGGTTATATTTCTCCGGCTATTTTCCCTGTATTTTTATTTGGATTTTTCTGGAAAAAAACAACGTCCAAAGCAGCAATCGCGGGGATTATCGGTGGCGTTCTATTAGCGGTGTTGTTTGATAAATTTTTACCCGGATTGGCCGGTAATGATACTTTAATATATACAGCTTATCCAACCGGTACGGGTGCTTATGAAATACCTTTCCTGATACAAATGGGTTGGGTATTCTTCTTTACATCGTTATTAATTATTATTGTGAGTTTATTTGATGTAAAAGGTAGAGCGTCAGGCAATGCGTTGCAAATTGATAAAAGTATGTACAAAGTAACGCCGGGCGTAATGGCGATGATCATTATTGTACTGGGAATTATTGTTGCACTATATATACGTTTTTGGTAATTATGAAATATCTATTAGGTTTTGATATCGGCTCTTCATCAGTAAAAGCAACCCTGCTCGAAATTGCTTCAGGCAAAACTATTGCAGCTGCATTTTCTCCTTCATCAGAAATGCCGATGCAATCATCACAAACAGGTTTTGCAGAACAGGACCCCGATATGTGGTGGAAAGAACTGGTGAATGCAGTAAATAAATTGCATCAGCAAGTTTCATTCACTGGAGAAGAGGTCGCAGCCATTGGTATAGCCTACCAGATGCATGGTCTTGTTTGCGTTGGTAAAGATTTGAAACCACTTCGGCCTTCTATCATCTGGTGCGATAGTCGTGCAGTGAAGATCGGTGATAAGGCTTTTGAAGAATTAGGTGAGAAGCATTGTTTGAAAAGTTTTCTCAATTCCCCGGGAAATTTTACAGCATCCAAACTAAAATGGGTGAAGAAGAATGAGCCGGATATTTATAAGAACATTTACAAGATCATGCTGCCAGGTGATTATATCGCAATGAAACTAACCGATGAACCGGCAACAACGATCTCGGGCCTGAGTGAAGGGATCATGTGGAATTTTAAAAAAGAAAAGATTGCAGCTGATCTTTTGAAGTATTATGGGATTGAGCAGGAATTGCTTTCGCCATTGGTGCCAACATTTGGAGAGCAGGGAAGGCTTACTGCTGCGGCAGCAGGTGAGTTAAAACTGAGGGCAGGTACTCCTGTTTCTTATCGTGCAGGCGATCAGCCAAACAACGCTTTTTCGTTAAATGTGTCGCAGCCCGGAGAAGTGGCGGCAACGGCCGGTACATCAGGGGTTGTTTACGGGGTGATTGATAAACCAAACTATGATCCGCTATCAAGAGTGAATACATTTGTTCATGTCAATCATTCGAAAAAAGATCCACGTTATGGGGTTTTGCTTTGTGTGAACGGCACTGGTATCCTGAATAGCTGGTTACGCAAAAATTTCTTTGATGGGTCATCTTATGAGCAAATAAATGAGGAAGCTTCAAAAATAGTGGCGGGTTCTGATGGTCTTTTATTTTATCCATTTGGCAACGGTGCTGAAAGAGTTTTGGAGAATGCGGACGTTGGTGGAGAAATGAAAGGTCTTCAATTCAATCGTCATCATCGGGGTCATATTGCCCGTGCGGCGCAGGAAGGGATTGTATTTGCTTTGCATTATGGCGTTGAGATCATGAAAGAAATGGGAATGGAAATACATACAGTAAGAGCGGGTCATGCTAATATGTTCTTAAGTGATGTGTTCAGCTCCGTCTTTGTAAGTTCCGTTGGCTGTGAACTCGAATTATATAATACGGATGGCGCTACCGGCGCGGCAAGAGGAGCAGGAATAGGTGTGGGGATATATCGCGATGTAACAGAAGCTTATTCATCTATGGAAAAAATAAAGAGCTACTCGCCGGATAAAAAAAACCAGGAATTGTATGCAGCAACGTACGAAAAATGGAAAAAGGAATTAAAAAATTTAGAAAATGATGCATGAGTCGATCCCATACGGTAATTGGGAAAAGAGATGGCACCCTTTGAGAAGAGAATGGGTAGTGTATGCTGCGCATCGTAACAGCCGCCCATGGAGCTTTGATAAAAAAGAATCTGTCGTCAACGCACCGGAATATGATCCGGGTTGTTATTTATGTCCACGGAATACAAGAATAAGCGGCAGGCAAAATCCGGATTATGCGGATGTATTCATTTTCGAAAATGATCACCCGGTCGTTGGATTGAATTCGCCTGCTATACCGTCCGACTTTCAAAGCATGCATGACGACTTGTATAAGAAGTCAAGAGCAGGAGGAATTGCAAAGGTAGTTTGCTACGATCCAAGACATAACGTTACATTAAATGATATTTCGATTGATAAGGTTGCGACAGTGTACAAGGCGTTGCGTGATGAAATGGTTTTCTTTAACCAGCATGAGGCTATTAATTCTGTTTTGATATTTGAGAATAAAGGAGAGATAGTGGGAGTTTCAAATCCACATCCGCATTGCCAGATATACGCAGTTGATTTTACGATCAATCTTATAAGAAAAGAATTAGATGCTGCCGCTGAATACAAAAAAGAAAAAGGAAGAAATGTTTTCAGTGATATTATTAACGCCGAAAAGAAAGACGATATAAGGATCATTGCGGAAAACAAAGGAGCCATTGCATTCATTCCCTATTTTGCCAGGTTTGCTTATGAGACTTATGTGTTTCCTAAAAAACGACATGCTACCTTGATTACCATGAGTGATGAGGAGCTTTATGATCTGGCTGATGTCTTTCAGACAGCGGCGAAAAAATTCGATGCAAATTTTAATAGCAGCTTTCCCTATATACTCGTATTCGCACAAGCGCCTGTTGATGGGAACGAATACCCGGATTATCATATGCAC
This sequence comes from Chitinophagaceae bacterium, assembly GCA_036376375.1. Taxonomy (GTDB): domain Bacteria; phylum Bacteroidota; class Bacteroidia; order Chitinophagales; family Chitinophagaceae; genus VBAS01. The sequence goes on along the minus strand of DASVAM010000059.1, from coordinate 4,373 downwards.
CTGATCATTTGTCCGCCACTGCGTCAACCCGGAATAATGAAATATCTTGCCGGTCCTGAAACAGGTGCAGACACATTTATGGCAGACACGATGCCCGAAGAAAAAGCTGCTGAACTCAGGAAGATCAAACTATGAATGATTTCTTTTCAACAAATCGCTCAATCATTTCGGCCACGGCACCCGGCCGTATGGATGTAATGGGTGGTATTGCTGATTACAGCGGATCGCTGCTTTTACAAATGCCGATCAAACAGACCACGACCGTAAAAATTCAAATAAGAGAGGATGGTGTTTTCAATTTTCGTACACAAATAACCAAAAACAAGACAGAGGATTTTACAATTCATTTATCTGATGTAAAAGACAAATCCCTTGCTGAAGCTGGTATGATCATAAGGTCGGCAAAAGGTGGTGACTGGGCTGTTTATGTTTTGGGATGTTTTCTTGTTTTGCAGAAAGAAAAGGGCATTTCATTAACAGGCGCAAATGTTTTTATTGAATCAAAAGTGCCCTGGGGAAAAGGGGTTTCATCATCTGCCGCACTGGAGGTGGCAACGATGAATGCATTGAATCATTTTTATGATTTATCATTAGGGAAAGAGGAATTAGCAGTATTTGCACAGATGGCGGAGAATTTAGTAGCCGGGGCTCCCTGTGGTTTGATGGATCAGCTCTCATCTCATCTTGGTCAGAAAAATAAATTGTTGCCCTTGGTCTGCCAGCCACATCATGTTGAAAAGCCAATTACAATTCCTCCCGGAATAAATTTTAGCGGTATTGATAGCGGCGTACGTCACGCTGTAAGCGGTGCATCTTATGCAGATGTTCGGACAGCTGCTTTCATGAGTTACACCATAATCGCTATAAATGAAGGAGTGGCTTTCGAAGAGTTGAGTCATGCAAGAATATCCGGTGACTGGACAAGGCTTCCTTACAAAGGATTTCTTGCGAATATTCCTGTTTCATTATTTGAGAAGAAATATATTTCATTATTACCCGCAGAGATTGCTGGCAAGGATTTCCTGGATCTGTATAAGGTTTCAATCGATACAGTAACGATGATCGATCCGGAGAAGGGATACAGGCCCGCGGTTTGTGGCTCGCATCCTGTGTATGAGAATGCAAGAGTAAATGAATTTAGAAACTTACTTAAGCATTTCAGGAAACAGGATGATAAGCAATCTTCTTTGATCCAAATGGGAAAACTGATGATGGCCAGTCATGAAAGTTACTCTGTAGTTGGGTTGGGAAATGAATTCACGGATAAGATCGTTGACATGGTTCGTGAGGCGGGTCCTGCCAGGGGTGTTTATGGAGCAAGGGTTTCCGGTGGAGGTAATGGCGGTACAGTTTGTATTCTCAGTTACGGAAAGGAAGGAAAGAAAGCGGTGAAGGAAATTTATGGTTGTTATAAAAAAGAATCAAAGAAGCGAAAACTATTTTTATTCAGTGGCAGCAGTCACGGTGCCTATAAATTAAATGAGCTGAAGACGCCATCTGAAAGAGATAATAAATTTTGATATAATTTATCTCGTTGGGCGCGGCGTTCGCTGAGATTCTCTGTGCACGCAACGTCTCAGCGTGAAATTCGTTTTTAAATCAATACATTTGACGCCAATTTTTTTATTATGAGAAAAAGATCGATCAACAATTACCTGTTCGCAGTCATTTTATTTTTTCTTAGTTGTAATTCGGCAACTGAAAATGCCTCGTCTGCTGATGCGGCAGAGATGGTTATTAATAATGCAAAAGTTTATACAGTTAATAAAAGCCAGCCGGAAGCAGAAGCAATTGCTGTGAAGGGAGGCAAAATCGTTTTTGTTGGAAGCAATAGCGATGTAAGAAAATATATTGGTGACAGTACTGAAGTGATCGATGCAAAAGGTCAGTTTGTAATGCCCGGATTTATTGAAGGACATGGTCATATTCATGGATTGGGTGCATCATTGATCAATCTGAATTTGATGAATGTAAAAAACTGGGATGAGATCGTTGCCATGGTTGGCGAGGCTGTAAAAAAAGCAAAACCCGGCGACTGGATCGTTGGCCGTGGCTGGCACCAGGAAAAATGGAACCCTGCGCCCGCAAAAAATTATTTAGGCTATCCTTATCATGAAGAGCTCGACAAAGTTTCTCCCGATAATCCTGTGTTGTTATCGCATGCAAGCGGACATAGTTTGTATGCCAATGCAAAAGCATTGGAGTTGGCTGGTGTTACGGCAACCACGAAAAGTCCGGCAGGCGGAGAGATTTTGAAAGATAATACCGGGAAAATTGTGGGTGTGTTATCTGAGAATGCACAGCGACTTGTGGGAAGAGCTTATGGCGCCTGGGTCAATCAGCAAAGTGAAGAAGTGCAAAAAGCAAAATGGGCAGAGAGCATAAAGCTTGCAGAAGATGATTGTTTGAGAAAAGGTGTTACAAGTTTTCAGGATGCAGGTTCATCTTTTGAACAAGTGCAGTGGATGAAAGAGTTGGCCCGGCAGAATAAATTGAATATCCGTCATTGGCTGATGGTAAGAGAGGACAATGCATCGCTTCTTTCACATGCAAATGTTTTCCCGATCATAAATGAAGGCGATGGTTTCCTGACTGTAAAAGCGGTGAAGGTTTCTTTGGATGGTGCATTGGGTTCTTATGGGGCATGGTTGCTCGAACCTTATACTGATCGTCCAAGTTCCACCGGTGAGAATACATTTAATATCGATTCATTAAAAGCCATCGCAGATTTTTGCTGGAAAAATAATTTGCAGTTATGTGTGCATGCCATCGGTGACAGGGCCAATCGTGAAGTGATCAATATTTATGCTGGGCAAATTGCAAATGACAAGACAAAGGATCATCGCTGGAGGGTGGAACATGCACAACATGTAAATCCTTTGGAGATCCCACGTTTCAAAGAATGGAATGTGATCGCGTCGATGCAGGGTATTCATTGTACAAGCGATGCGCCGTTTGTTCCAAAAAGATTGGGAGCAAAGCGTTCCGAAGAAGGTGCTTATGTATGGCAATCTTTTTTAAATGCCGGTGTAGTTGTAAATAATGGGACGGATGTTCCCGTGGAAGATGAAGATCCGATCGCCAACTTTTATGCATCGGTTACAAGAAAGCTGAAAGATGGTTCCGAATTTTATCCAGCACAAAAAATGACAAGAGAACAAGCTCTCTATTCTTATACACTGGCAAATGCGTTCGCCGCTTTCCAGGAAAAGGAAAAAGGTTCATTGGAAGTTGGCAAGTACGCTGACATTGTAATTCTTTCCAATAATTTAATGACCTGCACAGACGAAGAGATCAAGTCTGCAAAAATTGTAACAACGATTGTAGGAGGGAAGGTAAAGTATAAAGGGCAGTTTTAAGATCATCCTCTCCTTTGGAGGGGCAATTAAGTTCAATAAAAATCATAAGAATCGGGGAGGGCTATTATGTACTCAAACTGTATTACTACTTTTTGACTTCCGTTGCGTCGATCCCGATAGCTATCGGGACTTGTGCAGTCCTTAATTCTGTTCAGCTTCTCGGAGTCTTGTCATGTCGAGCCGGATGATAAGTTCCCTTGCAACTCATATTATGGCAGGCGAGACATCTCAGGTTAGAACGACCCTGAGATGTCTCGCCTAACTTTACTTAAGCTGAAGAGTTTTAAGTTACCCGGCTCGACATGACATGACTGGGCTGTGCTGGGTTGTATGATGGATTCCCTGCCGACAGACAGGCAATATCTAAAAGGCTATTTACACTCCCCCATTATCTTCTCATCAATCACCGCCTTGATCTCCAATTTAAGACTGCAACGTTATTCCACGCTGGCGGAGCCTGTTCTGATTATATCGGGAGGAAGTACTTCAACTCTAAACAATTTTCAATTAGGGGTGGACAAGCGGAGCACTTCAAAACAAAAATTCATTTCAACCTCTTAGGGTCTTGTCATGTCGAGCCCGATGTTAAGTTCATTTGCGATCTCTATTAGGGCAGGCGAGACATCTCAGCTGAGGCTACCTGAGATGTCTCGCCTGGTTTTACTTAAGCTGAAGAGTTTAAAATTGCCCGGCTCGACATGACAAGACTGGGCTGTACTGTGTTTTATGACAGATTCCCTGCCGACAGACTGGCAATATCTAAAAGGCTAGTTACACTCCCCCATTATCTTCTCATCAATCACCGCCTTGATCTCCAATTTAAGACTGCAACGTTATCCCACGCTGGCGGAGCCTGTTCTGATTATATCGGGAGGACGTACTTCAACTCTAAACAATTTTCAATTAGGGGTGGACAAGCGGAGCACTTCAAAACAAAAATTCATTTCAACCTCTTAGGGTCTTGTCATGTCGAGCCCGATGTTAAGTTCATTTGCGATCTCTATTAGGGCAGGC
>DASVAM010000051.1:0-2078 GCA_036376375.1 Chitinophagaceae bacterium | reverse complement strand
GCGACAGACTTGATGTACCTTATAATGATTTTCCTGCAGGATGGCCAGGCATCTATTTTAGAAGTACGAGCCAGGAAAATGTTTTTAACTATACTGTTTTAAAGAATGCTTACCAGGCATTGGCGGTAGTTGATCCTTCTGTAAACACAAAATTGACTTTGAATGAATGCATCATTGACAACGCCTATGATGCTGGCATTATCGCCATCAATAGCAGTATAAGAGCAAAAAATACTTTAGTGAGTAACTGTGGCAAAAATGTGATCCTCGCCAAAGGTGGCGATTATCAATTCATCCACTGTACGGTTGCAAGCTTTTCCAACAGTTATATTCTTCACCGCGATCCCGTTCTGTTTGTCAGCAATTACATACTTGTAAACAACAGCCCGGTTACGGCAAATCTTTCAGCCCTGTTCCGAAACTGTATTTTTTGGGGACAGGACGGAACGGTAGAGGATGAAGTGGTCGTTGCAAAAAGTGGCACTACCACTTTCAATGTAAATTTTGATTATGCTCTTTGGAAAGTTAAAAATCCTCCCGCCAACGTGATTACCAACCAGGTCATCAATGATCAGTACCCGGCATTTGATTCCATAAATACTTCTAAACGATACTATAGTTTTCGGTTAAAAGATGAATCTCCCGCAAAAAACAAAGCAACCAATACCAGTATTCCGATCGATCTGGATGGCAACCCGAGACCCGTTGGTACGGCTCCTGATCTTGGGAGTTATGAAAGGCAATAAAGGCGGCCCATCCCGCCCTTCCCAAAGGGAAGGCCATCATCGCACAGGCCTAACTTATTTGAAATTCAAAAATGAATGAGAAGAACTATTCTGTTGAACAATTAAATTCTGAACTCAAGAACTTCTTAACTTTGTTATCCTCTAAAAAATTAAGATCATGAAAATACTTTTGTTAGCACTGATATTGTCAGTATCACTCGAAGGACCTGCCATTTATGATTTCAAAGTGCCGGGACTTGATGGAAATCCAATCGATTTTTCGGCCTACAAAGGCAAAAAAATAATGATTGTGAATACGGCCTCAAAATGTGGTAACACGCCGCAATATGCCGACCTGGAAAAATTATACGAAAAATATAAAGACAAACTTGTTATCGTTGGCTTTCCTGCCAACAACTTTGGTGAACAGGAACCCGGAAGCAACACAGAAATTAAAGAATTTTGCAAAAAGAATTATGGAGTAACCTTTCCTATGGCGGAAAAAGTTTCTGTAAGAGGTGACGATATAGCTCCGATATATAAGTGGCTGGTTGATCAATCGAAAGAATTGGCCAAACAGGAACAAGGAACTACTTCAAAGGATCTTGTTTGGAAAAGGTATTTACTGGATCCTGTTAACTGGAACTTCACAAAATTCCTGATCAATGAAAAAGGAAATTTGGTTGCGGTTTTCCATAATAAAGTTAGCCCGATGAGTGAAGAAATAACAAAGTATCTGAACTAATAGAAGTCCTACCATCCCGATAGCTATCGGCGAAAGCGTCCTGGTAAATCGGGACGCTTTTTTATTTTAAGAAGGATTATTTTCGCCGCGATGCAATTCTCAAAGATCATTAACCAGCAGGAAGTCAAGCAACAATTGGTTGAGTTAATTCAGCACAATCGTCTCAGTCATGCCTTGCTTTTTTTAAGTAAAGAAGGAAGCGGAGCTCTTTCTTTAGCACTTGCGCTTGCGCAATACCTCACTTGCGAAAAGACGACAGACCACGGACGACAGACCACGGCGCCATCATTATTATTTGAAGATTCTTCTCAGCCCTCGTCTGTGGTCCGTGGTCCGTGGTCTGATTCATGTGGAATCTGTCCCTCCTGCACCAAAGCAAATCAACTTGTTCATCCCGATATTCATTTCTCTTATCCGGTTGTGACAAAAAAATCAGGCACGCCGCCACTAAGTGTCGATTACATCGTTGAATGGCGGGAATTCATAAACAATTATCCATACGGTAATGTGTATGACTGGCTGCAATTCATCGGCGCAGAAAATAAACAAGGGAATATAACAGCAGCTGAGTGCAATGATATCATTCGCAAACTAAGTCTGAAGAGTTT
>DASVAM010000018.1:0-2274 GCA_036376375.1 Chitinophagaceae bacterium | reverse complement strand
AGTGGATTGAATCCGATTAATAAACCACCAATAACCTTGTTTGAGAATAAATACAATTACAGCCAAATGCTGGTGGAAAAAAACATCTCACTGTATTCTACCTGCGAGCATCATTTTGTTCCGATCATAGGAAAGGCACATGTTGGTTACATTTCTGCGGGCAAGGTCATTGGTCTTTCAAAGATCAATCGAATTGTAAAATATTACGCTCAGCGGCCCCAAGTGCAGGAAAGATTAACGATGCAGATCGCAGAGGAGTTGAGTGCTGTTCTTGGTACAGAAGACGTTGCGGTAATTATCGATGCAGTTCATCTATGTGTTACATCAAGAGGGATACGGGATACCGGCAGCAGTACGATTACCGCTGAATACAGGGGAGCTTTTTCAGCAGAGGATCGGAAGGACGAATTCCTGAAATACCTGGGTTGAATCGACTTTTATAAAAGGAATTGCTTAAATTAATAAAGTGGAATCACATATTGTAAAAATAAGATCAATAAAACCAGTCACTCATGATGTACTTGGGATCGTGACGGAGAAGCCAGCCAATTATAATTTTACCCCGGGGCAGGCAACGGAAGTCTCTATTAACAAAGAAAAATGGAAGGAAGAACGAAGGCCTTTTACATTTACAAGTCTGCCATCTTTCGATCATCTGGAGTTTACTATCAAAACATACCCTTCACACAAAGGTGTCACCAACGAGCTGTTGAGTTTGAAAGCCGGTGATGAGTTGATCTTACACGATGTATGGGGTGCAATTTCATATAAAGGCGAAGGAGTTTTTATTGCCGGTGGCGCTGGTATAACTCCCTTTCTTTCTATTTTCAGATACCTGCAATCCATAGAACAGGTTGAGGGCAACAAATTGATCTTTGCAAATAAAACCGCGGCTGACATTATTTATGAGGACGAATTGAAAAAGATGTTGGGTGATTCATTTATCAATATATTATCTGATGAGATATTACCGGGATATGATCATGGGTTTATCACAAAAGATTTTTTGAAAAACAAAGTTGAAAACTTTGCCAGGAAATTTTATGTATGCGGACCTCCCCCAATGATGGATGCCGTACAGAAGATTCTAACAGAGCTTGGAGTAACCGGTAATTCAGTGGTGGTGGAGATATAAACATGGTCATTAAGCAGCCATTTTCTGACATTCTTCGGCACAGATCTTACAAACCCTTGCACATTCCTGACAATGATCAGTTTGATGCCTGATGCATTCCTCATGGCATTGCCAACAGATGTCTGAACATATTTGACAAACTTGTTTTGCCATTTCACTTCCTAAGCTCATGAGTTTTGCAGATGCGTAGCATATCGCTGCACATTCCATATCTAATTGAATACATCTTGCCATCATTAGAATATCTTTTTCCTGGGTGCATGAATTTGCACAATGATCACAGGTGGTTGCACATTGAAGGCAGGCTTTGATGCAGGATTCGTATTTGGGATAATTATTGGTTTGTTTCATCAGGTGATTTTATGATTTGCCGCAAAAGTCAAACCATATCAATAATTGAAATCAGAACATGTAACTTTCCTGGATCAGAACGATCTGTAACTTGCCTTTCCAGACGAGCCTCCTCGTCATTTTTAAGAATATTTCGATTCAGAAGAAAGTAGAGGGATTCGTCGCCATTAGTTTGGACGAGTCCCTCTTAGATCCCTATTTTCGAAACAAACCTAGCTTCGGAGGAGACTCGTCGGGGAAGGAATGCATCTGGAACTATTTAGTTTCTTTTAAGATTGACTTTTTGAGGGCCTCCACAAATTTTTTTCCCTCTTTGGTCTTAGCCATTTCAACTTTTATTGGCTTTTTGTCTTGCCCTCTGACACCTATGATAATGTAATGATGTCCAATCCAGTTGGCAATACCGGATAACAGGAATAACAGTACTATGATAATGACTGTGATGGTATTTGCGAAATACATTGGTGTCAAGACGATCGCACCAAAACTGCCAATAGCAAAAAAATAATTTCGTTGACGGCGAAAGCTTACAGTATTTACCTGTTCAAGGGGAATACTCTCTGTTCTCGATTTGTAATTCAGAAAAACTCTTTTGTCTGTTATAGTACCCAATGTATTAGAATAAACGAATTTCTCAGGAATGTCCATAATTAGGTATTTGAGTCCTTCACTTGGCTTGAGTGTCAATTAGAATGCATACAACAGATAAATATATGCTACTGCTGGCACAAAACCTTGTCGATTGTCAGTTGAAATGTGTGCCGGGCAAAGTTTGATTATGCCGGATT
>DASVAM010000704.1:0-7389 GCA_036376375.1 Chitinophagaceae bacterium | reverse complement strand
AATGAAAAAGAAGATAAAGAGAAAGTGAAAGAGTTGATGTTTGGGAAAAAATAATATTTTGAGTGAAAAGTGATCCCGATAGCCATCGGGACAAACGTGAAAGTCGTGTTTCACGTTTCACCTTTCACGTTTGACGTACCCGGTTCACCATTTTTCGTCATCATTAATATTTTCATCTTTGCGGTGTTCCTTCCTGGCCTTTATTTTCTGCAATTGTCTTTCTATTACCAGGTCGGCTATGATAGTTGATGCATCTTGTCCGGGATTTTCTTTTAGCAAATCTTTGAGTTTTGATTCATTTACATCCACCCGGTATAAAATAGACACCAGCTTTTGAAAATCAGATTGGATGAGAAAATTAATATGTAATGAAAGCTTTTCTTTCAACTGATCAAAAGAAATGTTCGCCGGCAGATCGATCTCCATCGATTGACGGATTATTGGGATCAGATCCGTGTTAATCTGTGTCATCTGTGAGAATTAAAACTTTTCAATCACGCCAAGATTAAACAAAGCAAAATCATATTTTACGGGGTCATCCTTATCTAATTTTCTTAATGCATTTGTAAGCTCCATAGCTGTCAGCCAGTCTACCTGTTTTCTTTTTAGCAAACCTAGCTTTTTTGCCACTCTTGCTACGTGCACATCAATGGGGCAAATTAGTTGAGAAGGAGGGATGTTTTTCCATAAACCAAAATCTACACCTTTATTATCACTCCTCACCATCCATCTTAAATACATATTTAATCTTTTGCAAGTCGATTTTTGCAATGGAGAAGAAATATGTTTTTCTGTTCTTTTCAAATGTTCGAATGAAAAAAAATACTTCTTAAAATGTGTCAGGCCATGTTCCGTATCCAGGTTCGGAATAGGGAAGAAGGCCGTCTCCAGCGAACGATGTACTGAATAATGCTGATGAAGAAATTCAACAAAGTAGAAAAGGTCATCTTCATTGAAAGTGCGGTGCCTGAATTTTTTCAGTCGCTGCAGATCTTTAGCGGAATGATCTTTTATAAAGGCAAAAGGCGAATCGTCCATTCGCTGCATTAACTCTCTACTTTTCGCGATAATAGTCGTCCTGTTACCCCAGGCAAATACGGCAGCAAAGAAACCAGCAATTTCTACATCTTGTTTTTGCCTAAATAAATGCGGGATTGCGATCGGGTCGTCTTTGATAAATGCGGGACGATTATATTCCTTAACTTTTTTATCAAGAAATTCTTTTAGGTGCACCGGCATCGTACAAAATTAGCCGACAGCTTTGTGAAACTCCCTATAACTTGCTTTGATACCGGTGCTTTATTTTTTTATACAGGATTCTGACCGCGGATAAGACGTAACAGGATTGCAATGACGGCTATAACCAGCAATACATGAATGATTGAGCCAGCATTGAAAACAAAAAATCCAAGTAGCCAACCGATGATAAGAATCACTGCGACAACATACAAAAGTGAACCACCCATAGTTTTAAAGTTTTATACTATAGGTTTGCAATGACCATACCAAAGTAAAACTACCCGATCGCCTGTTCCAGGTCAGCCACGAGGTCGTCCGCATCTTCAATACCAACACTTAAACGTATCAATGAATCAGTTAATCCATTTTTTATTCTTTCTTCCCTTGGTATCGAAGCATGGGTCATCGAAGCGGGATGATTAATAAGGCTTTCTACTCCTCCTAAACTTTCTGCCAACGCGAAAAGTTTTGTAGAAGAAAGTACTCTCATTGCTTCTTCCACGCTGTCATTCTTTAAAACGAAGCTTAACATGCCACCAAAATCACGCATTTGTCTTTTTGCAATGTTGTATCCCGGGTGATCGTCAAAGCCGGGCCAATAAACTTTTCCAATTTTCGGATGGTTTCTTAACCAATGTGCAATTTTTGCCCCATTCTCACAATGGGCTTTCATCCTCACATGTAAAGTTTTTATCCCTCTCAAAACAAGAAAGCAATCCATTGGACCGGGAACAGCGCCACAGCTTTTCTGAATAAAATATAATTTATCCCGGAGTTCAGGACTATTCATCATTAATGAACCCTGTATTACATCACTATGTCCACCAAGATATTTGGTGACTGAATGCATGACAATGTCTGCACCAAGATCGATCGGATTTTGTAAATACGGTGATGCGAACGTATTATCTACAGCCAGCAGGATATTCTTGGGGTTTGTAATGGCAGCAACTGCAGCAATATCAGTGATGTTCATCAACGGGTTCGTGGGCGTTTCTAACCAAACAAGTTTTGTTTTGCCGGTTATTGCTTTTGCAATAGTAGAAACATCGTGGGTGTCAATATAATTAAACCTGATACCGAATTTTTCAAACACTTTTGTAAACAAACGGTATGTACCACCATACATGTCGTTCCCACATACAACTTCGTCACCCGGCTCTAATAATTTGATTACAGCATCTGTTGCCGCAACGCCACTGCTGAATGCCAAAGCATATTGTGCGTTTTCAATTTCCGCAAATGCCCGTTCCAGGGCTGTACGCGTCGGATTCTGACTACGGGCATATTCATAACCTTTGTTCTTTCCGGGAGCTTCCTGTACATAGGTACTTGTCTGAAAGATCGGCGTCATGATCGCACCGGTGGAGGGATCAGGTTCCGCCCCTGCATGTATGTATTTTGTTGCCTGTTTCATGCTTACATTTTGAATGACTGCAAAGATGTGGAATATAAAACAAATAAATCTTTACCACTCATCACGTCCGGGATGTCACTTAACAAAGGCTTAACGAAGCAAACGATACCGGTTTGAATCATGCTTCAGCCGACCCGGAATATTTTTGAAGACCATTTTTTAATGGTTGGGAGATGTTGACATTTTATTATGGCTTCAAATACAATAAGCTTGCGTCGCCGATGGCAGATAAACTGCTTGTCCTGTCAAATTAACTATGATACCTTGTACTCAGTCAGAAATTCTTAATCAAAAAAAGTATAAACCATGAAAAAGCTTATCATTTTAACCTGCTTGTTTGCTACACTAAGTGTCGCAGCATCCAATCCCCCGGAAGTAAATGAAAAAGTGCTGAAAGCATTTAACCAGACGTTTGTGAAAGCAACCGATGTGGTATGGAATGAAGTACAAAACTTATATGAAGCCAGCTTTAAACAATCCGAAATCATCAGCAGGGCGATCTATGATGCAGAGGGAAACTTGCTTAGAACAACGCGGTACTATTCACAGGAAAATCTTCCGATCAATATTCTGACAAAGCTCCATAAGAAGTATGCCGGCAAATCGATCTATGGCATAACGGAATTGTCTACCGAAGATGAAGTTTCTTATTATGTAACGCTTCAGGATGAAAAGAATTGGTATATTATCCAGGCAGATAACTTTGGTAACCTCGAATTATCAAAAAAGTTTCGGAAAGCTTAGGTCTGGCAGGACATAAGTGTTAATAAATACGATGAATAAATGGTCACGCCTTCGGTGTGACTGTTTATTTAAAGAGAAATGAAGCAGTAAGATACCGCCAATCATAATTGTTAGCTTCATATGCAGGTTTTGCTTCGATCTTTTTATTCAGCACTTCTGCCTTAAGAATCTTCTCGTCAACAAGTATTCTTTTGGCACCAATTATCAATTCGCTGATCTTGTCATTTCCTATCCATTGTTCCTGCGGGGGCTCAAAACCGGTTTTATCCCGTCTCCATGTTATTTCTGCCGGCAGGGTATTTTCCATGCTTTTTCTCAGCAGCCATTTGGTCCAGCCATGCCTGATCTTAAAATTAGCCGGCAAGGAAAAAATGAATTCGACCAACTCGTGATCCAAAAATGGCAAACGAACCTCTCTTCCATGCGCCATTGAGTTCCTGTCAGCGTAACGAAGTAACTCCTCGAGGCCATGCATACATGTATTGAAATACAATACTCCATTAAGCGTAAATATCTCCGGCGTTATATAGTATGCTTCCTTGCTTTGTAATTGGGTAAATTCCTTTGTAAGGTCTTCGTGCCTTAACGCATTCAGTAAATAATGTCTTTCCAAAAAAATAGTTGAAAATTCAGGAAATAAGGCGGCGATCCGGTTTCTCCATCCGAATTTTTCAGTAATGCCTAACTTAGTCGCTGCAGTTAATTCGCCGGTTGATAGTAGCTTTCTTTTCCTGAAAAGTTCCTGCCAATACCATTTATAGTATTTATGATAGCCCGCCAGGGTTTCATCAGCTCCTTGTCCATCCAGCAACACTTTTATTCCTTTTTGCTTTGCCAATTCATATATTTTATACTGCGCATATATGCTGCCGGAGCTAAATGGCTCTTCCTGGTAATAAAAAAGTTTTTCAAGATCATTGTATAATGAAGCAGCATCGGGTGTGATGGTGAAATGCTGTAAATGGAATTTATCCGCGACCAGTTTTGCAAATGCTGATTCATCTTTCTCAAAGCCGGGAAAGACGGAGGAAAACGCTGTAAGCGGTGAATGCGGAGTGATGAGCAAATGTAATGTTGCGATTATAGAAGAACTGTCTAATCCGCCGCTCAAACTGGTACCGATTGGCACGTCACTTCTCAATCTTCTTTGTACAGATCGCTGCAGCAGAAAGCCAAATTGCTCAATGGCCTTTTCATCAGTTGTTTCTTTGTTTTCATTTTCTATGTCAATATCCCAATAATTAGTAATTGAAAGTTGCAGACCTGAAGATGCAAGTTTTAGATAAGATGCAGCAGGAAGTTTACAAATACTTTCAAAGAAAGTCTCTTCAGGGATATTCGGGTTATCTACATAGCCGATCGTCAGGTAATTAAAAAGCAGTTTCAAATTTACTCTTCTTTCAATGCCGGCGGCCCACAAAGCTTTCATTTCAGAGGCAAAAACGAATTGTTCATTATCTATAAAATAGAAAAAAGGTTTTTCACCAAATCGATCCCTTGCAGCAAAAAGCTCTTTTTCCCTTTCATCCCAGATCGCAAAAGCAAACATTCCATCAAAATGATCAACACATTCTTCTTTCCAGCAATCATAAGCCGCAACAATGACCTCCGTATCGGTTTTTGAAAAGAATTTGTAATCTCTTTTTTGCAATTCTTCCTTTAGCTCGATATAATTATAGACCTCGCCATTATGAATGATAGTATAACGATCCAGATAATGCATTGGCTGATGGCCGGCACTGCTTAGGTCAATGATCGAAAGCCTCCTGTTTCCCAAGGCGGTGGTTGCATTCGTCCAGGTTCCTTCGGTATCTGGTCCGCGGTGTGCCAGCGCATCCGTCATGGTTTTTATCCGGTGTGAACTTACAAGTGAATTGTTATTGGATATGATGCCCGCGATTCCGCACATATTTGTAAAGTAAGTAAATTAATAGCTGAATAACCTCATCCGATCCTTCGAGGAATGATCGGCAGGATCACTGAAGTCCCGTCAATGGCTGGGACATGCATGGTTGATCAGTAAACGAAAGCAGCGGAAAAAAATTAAAAACTTACGGGCAGCTTTGCTTTTAAATTATCCCAAAGAAAGACCAGTGCCGTGCTTTTATCGGATGTTTTTTCACATGCAATCGTAAAATATTCGATTGCAAGGTTTGTCTTTTCTACCGGCACTTCAAATTGTACCAGGTCCTTTAGCCTGTTTTGTTCAAGGCCCCAACTATATAGATTTGAATTGAGAACAAACGTCCATTTTGTTTCCTGCGGAATGCAATAGATAATATAGCGGCCAGCTTTTACTGGTTTTCCAGCAACGGTTGCAGCGGAAAAAAACTCTATTTCAGTGGCTTCATTAGCTCCCAATCGCCACGGTACATCGTATTGAACAAGTCCGCCAAAAATGGGTCGTCCCTGTTTTTGCGGCCGGCTATAGATCACTCTCATCAGCGGCGGGGCAGAGGTTTTGCCAGCCATTTTTAGCAAAGGATAATCGGTTGGAAAATACACCAGGTCCATGGGTGAGCGATCAGGATTGGTGTAATTGCTGACAGGGGGAAGAACTTTTATTGGACCCTGGGCCCTGGCTGGGGTATCGTTAGCTTGCGATTTTTTTTCAGCTTCCTGTCCGCAGCTCAAAAACACCACAGGTAACAATGTTGCTAATAGAATTTTTTTCATAGCAATTTTATAAAGTGATTGGCAGGGATGCTTTTAATTGTTCCCATGTAATGATCAGCGAGATGCCGGTGACTGTTTTTTCAAAAAACATTGACATGCTTTCAACCATTTCAGCTGTTTTTTGTGCCACAATATCTGTTCTGAGCACATCTTTTTTTGAATCATATTTAAAAGCGCCCCATGTATCTGTGTCTTTATTAATGATCATCGTCCACACGTCTTCACTAACTATAGCATAAAGTGTATACCGGCCTTTAGGTACTTTTTTCCCTCCGATCTTTACATCTTTATAAAATTCTATTTCAGTAGCTTCATTAGCGCCAAGTCTCCAGACCTTTCCATACTCGACCAGTTCACCGAAAACCTTTCTGCCTTGTTTTTGCGGGCGACTATAAAGTATTCTGGCAGCCAAAGGTTCTGTTGCTTTGTTTTGAATTTTAAGAATTGGATAATTATTTGGGTAATAGCTTACGTCCATCGGTGATTTGTCAACGTCAGGAATTTTGATAGCTTGTGAAAATGAAAACAAAACGGAAATGAGTAAACAAATAAGAACGGAAGTTTTGCGCATAAAGGAGATTTAAAATGACAAAAATAACAGTTTCATAGTCTTTGACGAGTTAAAATGCTGAATCGTTCCCTGCCCGCCTGATTTTATTTTTAATTTATAATCCGCCGTAGGCTATTTGTCAAATTGCTTTAGAAGATTTAGTGTCATTGATTTTAGCTCAGGGAAAAATAGCCTGTACAAATTCCGAAGCCGGTCATAATGCTCATTGAACAGTAGATAGGCAGAGTCACTTTCTTCAAGAAATTTAGCTCTTCGCACTACTCCTGCGAGACTTTTTTCAACTCCCTGGCGATACCTGTAATTATATAGCCAATTATGGGCTTTCATATAAGGATACATCATGTTAAATTTTTCCGGGAAAAGATCCGTGAACTGATCAAGCGTGGCATAGGTGCTAACGGTAAACCTTTCCAGGCTTTTGGCAGTAAATTCATTTTCATCCAACGCAAGAAAGTGATCATAGATAACATCCATTAATGAACCAGCATACAGTCTGTAAACTGGTCTGAATATTTCTTTGGCCTCCCTGGTCGCTGAATGCGTATCGGTGAACTGATCTATTTCACGGTGCAAAGCAATTCCCCGTTGTACCTGCTCCGGATAATCATACTTTTTCTTTCCTTTTACAAAATCACTGATCATGTTGCCTACTAATATTCCCGGCCGGTTAAAAGAAAGATATGCATGCGCCAGATAGTTCATTGGCTAAAGATAATACGAAAGAAAAAAGCGGTTGTTACAT
>DASVAM010000011.1:0-4850 GCA_036376375.1 Chitinophagaceae bacterium | reverse complement strand
GTTTTTTGTGTTCTTAAATCCCATTGCGTCCAGAAACATACAAGCCTGTCCGCTACGATTACCGCTACGGCAATAACAGATCACTTCTTTCTCCTTCAGGTCCTCAATTGCATCGATTTGCATGGACTGAATATTACCCAGAGGAATTAATACACCACCAATATTAAAATCGGCATTCTCGTGGGGCTCTCTTACATCTACGATATGTAATTCTTCGCCGCCATCAAGGCGTTTTTTCAGCTCTTCCACAGTTATGTTATTCATAAAAAAAAATTATGGTTGTTCAGGTAATTTTTGAAGTGTAGAATCGATTGCAGGCCGGTTCAAGCTTAACCATACACTCATCGTCTGACCAGAACGGATCTTTATTCTTTTACCGTCGGCCCCCATACGGCGGGGATCCTGATCTTTTATAAATGAGCTTGCAGTATCAACCACATCGGGATCCGGCATTACAGATAGAAAACTCAAACCATTTGATTCTATTAAATTTTTTGCTTCGCTAAAGGTCATCCCAATCAGATTGGGTACCGTAAATTCTGCCTCCCCGACTCCATCACTTAAAACAAGATCGATACTGCTTCCCTGCTGAATTTTTGTTCCGGGTGCTATTGGCGAACCGTTATATCGTTGCTCCTGAACTGTATTTTTTGCAAAGTCGTGAACATAAAGCGTATCGCCAACCCTTAACCCCATATTTCTTAATTGTAACTCAGCATTACGAAAACTAAAATCTTTCAGGTTTGGCATCTCAACCGTTGGCGGCACCTGCCGATTGAGGGTCAAATAAACGGTGCGGCTGATCTTAATTATTGCATCCCCATCCGGCACCTGCCTTAATACCGTTCCTTTTGCCGTTGTGTCCACATAAATTGAATCCTGCACTTCTACGTCAAACCCACTCTCCTCAAGGATCTTCTCCGCTTCTTCAAAAGACTTACCTACCACATTCGGAACGGTTTTGTTTTTTCCATGACGTGTTATTGGCCCCAGCGATATGGAAAGCAGGAATAATAATAATATCATCAGGAGCAATCCGGCCAGCAGGTTTATCCAAAAAGGTTTTTTTGTTAAAAATTGAAACATTGGATTTATTTAATATAAAAATTCTAAAACGGGGAATCTCAAAATTTCTTACTTCAAGATTAATGATTAAAACATTCTTCTAACAATTTTGTATAAAACTCTTTTAAACTCCAACCCATTGCTTTTACCTGCTGCGGCACTATACTTGCATCGCTTTGGCCGGGTATGGTATTAATTTCAAGCATGTACGGATCTCCGCTGCTTTCTTCCATAATAAAATCAATTCTTACGACTCCCCTGCAATTAAATACCGAATAGATCTTTTTTGCGGCCTCTCTTATTTTGTCAGCCGCCGCTTCGTCCAAATCAGCGGGCGTCACTTCCGTTGAGGCTCCCTGGTACTTTGCCTCATAATCAAAAAAATCCTTTTTACTGATAACCTCCGTGATAGGTAGCGGAACAATATTTCCTTTGGTTTTAAAAACCCCGATCGTGAATTCCCGTCCTTTGATCATTTGTTCCACCAATACCTGGTCATCTTCTTTAAATGCTTTTTGAATTGCAGCCTCCAGGCCGCTGGCTTCGTGGACCTTACTCATACCAATGCTGCTGCCACCATTGTTTGGTTTTACAAATACAGGAAATGACAATCCATCAATGATCTGTTGCACCAGAAAAGGGGTATGTTTGAATAGATGAAATGATCTTGAAACATGAATACCGGCCATTGCTGCAACAGCTACGGTATATCTTTTGTTAAATGTAATCGCCGAGGAAGCAGCATCACAACTGGTATAGGGTATCCTTAAGGTATCGAAATAACCTTGTAGTTTTCCATCCTCACCGGGGGTGCCATGCATGCCGATAAAAACCGCATCGAAGGACGTTTTGCCACCATGGGTCTCAATTGTAAAATCGTTCTTATTGACTTCCGTTTTCCGCCCATCGCCATTTTCATAGAACCACCCCTGCGGATTGATATCTATTTTATAAACATTGAATTTTTCCCTGTCCAGATGTTTATCAATGGTAGATGCCGATTTATAGGATATGACCGCTTCCCCGGAAAAGCCGCCGGTAACGAGGGCTATATTTTTTTTCATGTGTGGTTACAGCTGATTTACAAACGCAAATATTGAAGAAAAAATGCTTTAATAAAAACTAAACAGCAGAAAAAAAGAAGATTATAACACGGATTTAAGCGCCCGGCAGTTAATAAGAAAGGTGAAGGATGTTCTCCCTTCACCTTTTTACAGCGGAACATATCACCCGCCTGATTTCGCAGCTCACTTGCCGCTTTTTTTGTAAACTAAGTTAATTGATAAGAAAGGACTTTCTGTCAATTATGCTGAAATCTTTTCCACATCATTAGCACCTATGACAAGTGCAATTTCTCTTTCTTTGCTAACAATTCATCAACTGTCTCTTTGTACATTTCATCCGGCACACAACAATCAACCGGACACACCGATGCACACTGAGGCTCCTCATGGAAACCCTGGCATTCGGTACATTTATTTGGAACGATATAATAAATATCGGTCGCAATGGGAGGATTTTTCTGATCTGCGTCCATTGTGGAGCCATCCATTAGCGTATATGATCCCTTTACTGTGGTTCCATCAGCAAGAGCCCATTCCACGCCGCCTTCATAAATTGCATTATTCGGACATTCCGGTTCGCAGGCGCCGCAATTGATACATTCTTCGGTAATCTTAATAGCCATAAAATTTTTATTAACGGGTTGAGAATTACATTTGTCTGACAAATATAGACTGACGAAATGAATTTACAAATGAGAATTGAACTAGCAGCAAGACTTGGTGAATATATTTT
Source organism: Chitinophagaceae bacterium (assembly GCA_036376375.1). GTDB lineage: Bacteria > Bacteroidota > Bacteroidia > Chitinophagales > Chitinophagaceae > VBAS01. The sequence goes on along the minus strand of DASVAM010000011.1, from coordinate 1,988 downwards.
ATCGAATCCGGCCAGCTGGCAGGAAACAAAGAAGGAGGCGAGTATAACAAACCCCTGGTTTACTCCTGAATTCATCGATCTGGCAGTGCAAAATATCGCGGAAAATTTCCTTACTAAACATAAACTGGATGCATGGACCTCGTCCTATGACATTGAAAATGGGAAAGGGAAAACCATCGGTATCGTTATGGCAGGAAATATTCCCCTCGTTGGTTTTCATGACCTGCTTTCTGTTTTTATTTCGGGAAATAAAGCGGCGATCAAAGCTTCATCAAAAGATGAAGTGTTGATCACCCATCTTGCACAAAAACTTACTGAATGGAGTAGTGAGCTGAATGAGCTGATCGTTTTCCGGGAGATGCTAAAAGGCTGTGATGCGTATATCGCCACAGGTAGCAACAACTCGGCAAGATATTTTGAATATTATTTTAAAAAGTATCCGCACATCATTCGTCGGAACAGAACATCCGTGGCAGTTTTAGAGGGTAATGAAACATCTGATGAGCTTAGAAAATTAGCGGATGATGTTTATCTGTACTTTGGAATGGGCTGTCGTAATGTGACCAAGATATACGTTCCCAAAGGCTATGATTTCATCCCGATGCTTGCTGCCTTTAAGAAATATGATCACTTGAAAGAACATCACAAATACAAGAATAATTATGATTATAACCTGGCATTGCATATCCTCAATGGGAAATTTTACATGACCAACGAATCTATTATCCTCCTGGAAAATGCCTCAATCTTTTCCCCTATCAGCCAATTGAATTATGAGTTTTACACAAACAAGGATGGGATAGCAAAAGGTTTAAGTTCAATGGAGGATATCCAATGTGCCGTTGGTCATGGTTATACTCCATTTGGACAGGCACAAATACCATCCCTAACCGACTATGCCGACGGTATTGACACCATAAACTTTCTTACCAAACTGTGAATTTTTCTACTGGCATCAATCAATATTTGTTATTAATTTTATGTGCGAAGTACGAAGACCATGGTAAACTATTTGTTAAACTGAAGGAAAGGTCATTTTTTCAGGAAACTTGTTCGTTATTTTGTATAGGCATGTAATTTGAAACAGTAAAAGAAAAAATTATTAACACCATGAAATTTAAAAATGTGCTTTTAATCGTGGCAATCAGCAGCGGATCTGCACTTGCCAGCGTATGGGGTTATTCAAAATTTGCGCATAAAGACGTTGTCGCCATCCAATCGGAGTCAAAGGTGCCTGCCAATTATGCAGGGTTTTTTGATGGAAACGCCGCAAATGCTCCACTTACCCAGGATTTCACGCAGGCTGCCAGTACTTCCGTGCAGGCAGTTGTTCATATCAAGACCAAGATAGCGGCTCAAAAAGTTAACAATGACCTGCCACGTCGTAACCGTGGAGGGCTGGATGATTGGTTTGATCAGTTTTTTGATTTTGGACCTCAAGTGATCCCTGAGCAAAGAGCTTCTGGTAGTGGCGTGCTGATCAGTGATGATGGTTACATCGTTACCAATAATCACGTCGTTAGTGATCAAAGTGGCGGAGTGGCAGGTGAAATAAATGTCACCCTTCATAACAAGAAAACTTACAAAGCACGGTTGATTGGAAAAGATCCAAGTACCGATCTCGCCGTATTGAAAATAGATGGAAAAGGTTTTCCCTATCTTATTTACGGTAACTCAGATGAATTGAAGATCGGTCAATGGGTATTGGCAATTGGCTATCCACTTACTCTTGAAACAACAGTAACAGCAGGTATTGTTAGTGCCAAGGCAAGATCCATCGGGATCAATAGCCGCCAGAGTCAAACCCCCGTTGAGTCATTTATTCAAACTGATGCAGCCGTAAACCAGGGAAACAGTGGCGGTGCTTTAGTTACCACCGACGGCAAGTTAGTTGGCATTAACTCGGCTATTTTAGCACCAAGTGGTACATATGCGGGTTATTCTTTTGCAATACCTGTAAATCTTGCAAAGAAGATCGTTAATGACAT
>DASVAM010000674.1:0-7403 GCA_036376375.1 Chitinophagaceae bacterium | reverse complement strand
TGGCTGCGATGATCTCCTCATCCGTTACCGTCAAAATATCCTTTACATATTGCTTGATGATCGGGAAGGTTTTATCACCCAGCGTGGTCAACAGACCATCGGCAATGGTTTTTACATAAGGAGCTTTTTCAATTCTATTATTCCTGATTGACAATACCGCGTCGGCGGCGCCTTCAGGCTCGCCCGCATAAACAATTGTAGCAGGGGAGAAGTGATGAGCACTTAATAGAGTACCACTCAATAGACCGCCGCCTCCAACAGGAGTAAGAATAAAATCCAATGAAGGAATTTCTTCGATCAGTTCTTTTGCACAGGTCGCCTGGCCGGTTATCACGTCATAATTATTATACGGATGAATAAACTCTGCTCCGGTCTTATCAACTATCTCTTTCAAAAGACTTTCTCTTGCCTGTTGATTTGGTTCGCAAAAAAATATTTCGGCACCATAGCCTTTCACTGCATCAACTTTTACCAAAGGAGAGTTATTTGGCATTACGATATACGCCTTTGTACCAATCTCTCTCGCTGCAAAAGCGATCGCCTGTGCATGATTGCCCGATGAATGGGTAGCGATCCCTTTTTTTTGCTTTTCCTTTGGTAAAGCCAAAACAGCATTCATGCCGCCACGGATCTTGAAGGCACCGATCTTTTGAAAATTCTCACATTTAAAGAACAAGCTAGCTGCTGAAATCTGATCTAAGGTTTTTGAGGTAAGCACAGGGGTTTTATGAATAAAAGGCTTTATCCTTTCATGGGCTTCTTCAATATTTTGTTTTGTTATTTCCATTTTTAACTATGTGAATCCTATGTTTCTATTGTGCCTATGTGGTGAATTGAACCACATAGAATCATAGACACATAGATAACACATAGGATTTTAAGGGCTATTGATCCATTTTAGACAAACAGGTTTTGAAACATTTATTCTTTTACCTGAATCGGTCAGCAAACCCGTTTCTTTATCTCTTTTAAAGATCACGATCTCATCACTGTTTTGGTTGGCGACCAGCAAAAAATTACCGGTTGGGTCAAAATTAAAATTGCGGGGTGTTTTGCCAAGTGTCGATTGATGATCGATCCATTCCAGCTGGCCATTAGTTTTACTGATCCCAAAAATCCCGATCGTATTGCTCTCACCACGATTTGAACAATACAGAAACTTGCCATCAGGGGAAACATGAATATCGGCACTGCCAACCGCACCGGTGAAATCTCTTGGTAATCCTGAAATATTTTGCTGTAAGCTTAAATAGCCATTCTTTTCTATTTTATAAACAGATACCGAACCGGTCAGCTCTTCCATCAGGTAGGCATATTTCCCATTTGGATGAATATCAATGTGACGTGGGCCTGCGCCGGGTTCTGTTGCCACAAATGGCGGATCGAATTCTTTCAACTTCCCGGTTTTAATATCCAGATTATATAACACTACTTCATCCAACCCAAGATCGGGAACGTATAATGTCTTATTGTTCCTAGCTAACACTGTGGCATGGACATGTGGCCCTTCCTGGCGTTCCGAATTAACACTGCTGCCTTCATGCTGTACAATTTGAACCGCCGAATCAAGGCTTCCATTCGATCTTACAGGAAGTACTGCAAGAGAACCACTGCTATAATTTCCAACGATCACCCATTTGCCCGTTTTATCTATTGAAACATAACAGGGATGTTTACCACCAGATTCCTGTTTGTTTATGAAATTCAGTTGGCCGCTTTTTTTGTCAAACGAAAAAGCCGCAACATGACCCGTTACATGAAATCGTGTACTATCCGCAGTCTCGTTCACGGCATATACATATTTCTGATTGGGAGAAACCGCAAGAAAAGAAGGATTAGATGTCTTTGCTGAACTTACAAAGCTATTCTCACCAGTTTCGGTATTGAATTTATAAACGTAGATCCCATCACTTGTGGCAGAGGAAGTATAAGTTCCGATTATTAAGAACTGTTCTTTTGATTTTTGAGCGGATAGACCGATGGCAAGACAAAGAGCAAGAAAAAGAAATATTGATTTAATCATGTCTGGTACTAAATTTTTAATGATGCAACATAATCTGCCAATGTTGTTGAAGGTTTACCAAGCTCGTCCCAGGTATTTTCGCTTTCAAATTTCTCCGGGTATTTGTTCAGCGCTTCGCAAATATGATAAGCATAATTCATTCGCTGGTTGAAAATGCCAAGATATTTCAACGGCGCAAGGGGAGCTCTCATGATCTTTATTGGCGACTTAACATTGTCGATAAAAACTTTTGCCGCTTCATCAGATGTGAACGGTTCCAATCCCTGTACACTATATTCCTGGTTGCTGTCACCGGCTTTTTTGAGTGCCCATGCCACCTGAACGCCATAATCTTTAGCGGCAATAAACCACATCGGCGCTTCTGATCTGCCGGCCAACATTATCCTTGAGCCCTGCAACATTTGTTTGTCCAGGCATTCCATAAAAGTGGAAGGATAAAATATTGTATAGTTCAAACCAGATCTTTTTACGGCATCGACGGCCGCTTGTTTTATTTGAAAAGCCCACCATTTGAAACCGTTCATTCCTTCGTAATTTTTGATCAATGAAGAAAGATAGACGATACGTTGTATACCGGTTTTTTTGGCAGCTTCAATGATGTTATCTATTCCTTCTCTTTCCGGTTGCGGTTCATTTTTTTTTGAGGATTGTGCCACAGAAAGATTCAAATAAACGATCTCCTGTCCCTTCATCGCTGCTTCCAATGAAGCACTGTCAAATACATCACCTTTCACCACGGGGGTTTTAGGAAAAAGCTTTTGCATTTTTTCAACATCTCTCGCAAATAGGGTGAGCTCAAACCCGGCTCTTAATAATTCAAGCGCCACTGGTTTACCCAACATTCCCGATGCACCGATAAATAAGATTTTTTGCATAAAGAGAAATTAAAAAAGCAAAGGTATTCCTTTCATTGTTTTTAATTCAATGAAGAATTTCATATAAATGATTTAGTAATTAACGGCAAAGTATTGTCTTGTTTTTATCAATCTTACCAGCAAATACAGGAGCACTCCAATTGGCCCCAGCATAAAAGTGAACAGGAGACAGGGTATCAAAATCAAATGGTGGATATTGTATTTCTGCGCATTCTTTTTTATCCAAATACCTGTCAGCAGGTCAAAGGCAAGATAATGCACCCAACCGGCTGTTAGCGCTGTCCGGTTAGTAAATAATTCCATTACACCATTCAATGAACCGAACTTTTCTCCCAAAGAGTCCATTCGGACAAAATCTCCCGGCGTAAATACCTGGAAAATAAGCCCCGTATAAACAATAGCGAATAAGGCAATAACAATACCGATAAGAAACTTATCAAACCCGCTCCAGAACGGGCTAATGATAAGCAGGACTATCCAGCCTGCCATTGCAATGGTGCTGCAGGTTTGAAAAACAGAATCTGGTGACATAACAGAAAATTTAGGTAGAAGAATATCTATTCAGTGATGAAATGATCCGTTTGTAGGTTTCATCATCACTTAGCATTTCTGCAACAAACTTTTTTCCGATCACTTTTTCATAAAGTTCTATATACCGCTGTGAAATGGTATGCACCCATTCATCAGTCATTTCAGGAATCGTTTGTCCCTCTTTACCCATGAAGTTATTCGCTATTAACCATTCTCTTACAAATTCTTTACTTAACTGTTTTTGTCTTTCGCCGGCGTCTTGTCTTTCTTTAAAACCATCAGCATAAAAATAGCGGGAAGAATCAGGCGTATGCACTTCATCCATCAAATAAATTTCATCACCCAATTTTCCAAATTCATATTTTGTGTCAGCCAATATTAGTCCCCTTTTGGCGGCGATTGCTTTTCCTTTTTCAAAAAGTTGAAATGCATATTGACTCAGCAGGGTCCACTCGTCTTTTGTGGCTAATCCCATTTCAATTATTTCATCGGGCGAAATATCTTCATCATGACCTGCATCGGCTTTTGTAGAAGGGGTAATGATTGGCTCAGGAAAAAAATCATTTTCTTTTAAACCATCGGGCATCGTAGCGCCGCACAATATTCTTTTGCCGGAACTATATGTTCTCCATGCATGTCCAACAAGATTACCGCGAACTACCATTTCAATTTTAAATGGCTGACATTTTTTTCCAACTGAAACATTCGGCGCAGGAACATCAACCAACCAATTCTTACAAATATCCTTTGTCTCGCCAAGCATAAAAGCTGCGATCTGGTTAAGCACCTGGCCCTTGAATGGAATAGGCTGGGGTAATATGACATCAAATGCTGAGATACGATCGGAAGCGATCATGACGAGCCAATCATCGCCGATAAAATACACATCCCGTACTTTTCCCCTGTAAAAATTCTTTTGACCAGGAAGATTAAAATTAGCCATGGCCCGAAAGTAAACAGGTGATAAAATTTGCCCAATTGCCGGCACTTAAAGATTTCAACAACTTATGCCTGCCCGATCACTGTAACTTTTGTTTCTCAACATCACGTGCAGGCGGGCTTAACGTCTAAAAATTAGATTTTTAGATACAAATTACTATTCTTACTTTTCCATGGCAATTTTTTGTAAAACCAAAATTATCTAATATGAGTAAAAGCCTGCGCTTTACGGCTGCTTGCCTGATTACTGCATTATTTTCTCTTCAAGTTTTGGCGCAAACCGTCACCATCAGCGGGATTATTCGTAACTCAACCACCAAAGAAGGAGTCCCGGCGGTTTCCGTTGTTATTAAAGGAAGTTCTTCGGGCACCTACAGCGATGATAAGGGTCTTTTTTCCATTACGACAGCCAAATTACCCGTGACTTTAGTGCTGACTTCCGTCGGATTTGAATCTAAAGAAGTAGAAGTTAGCAGTGCTACCACCTCTCTTGAAATTGATTTTGTATCCGTTTCAACACTCGGACAAGAAGTTGTTGTTGCTGCCAACCGTACACCACAACGTATTATTGACGCACCCGTAACGATCGAACGATTGAGCAGTTCCGCTCTTCGTAATGCAGCGGTGCCTAACTATTACGAAGCCTTAGCGAACCTGAAGGGAGTGGATATGCATACGGCGAGTATTTCATTCAGAACGATCACCACCCGTGGTTTTGTTGCCAGTGGTAACAACAGGTTAAATCAATTGATCGATGGTATGGATAACCAGGCCCCCGGTCTGAATTTCTCGGTTGGAAATATTGTGGGTCTTACCGAACTCGATGTTGATAATATGGAACTATTGGCAGGGGCATCTTCTGCGTTATATGGTTCCGGTGGTATGAATGGTACATTACTTATCAATAGTAAGAACCCATTTAAATACCAGGGATTAAGTTTTAATATAAAACAAGGGGTCAATCATATTGATGGTAAGCAGCGACCGGCAGCTCCTTATTATGATTGGGGATTTCGTTATGCCAAAGCTTTTAAAGATAAACTTGCGGTGAAACTAACTGCGCAACTTGTAAGTGCCCAGGACTGGCAGGCTGAGGACTATGATGATGTCGCGAGGACAAGTACTGACAGTAAGATCAAACCAGGTGGGAACCGCACAAATGACCCGAATTATGATGGCGTAAATGTATATGGTGATGAAACCAGTGCAAACATATTTCTTGTTTCCAACCTGCTTCAACAGGGAGTTATTTCCGGCATTGCGACAGCAAGTGGTGGGGCCATACCCAATATAAAAGCAAATTTGGATGCACAAATACCTAATGGAGCCACACAGGCGCAGAGAAATGCCGTGTATGCCATGTATCCCGCGGCGCTGTTACCAACGCTCCAGGCGTATGACCCTATCTATTGGGGTCTTCGCAATAACAGAATGCCCCAAACGACGGTTGTTTCAAGATCCGGATACAATGAAGAAACTCTTGTTGATTATGGATCGATGAATTTCAAATTTACTGCCGCATTACATTACAAGATCACTCCCGGCATTGAAGCATCATGGAATACGTATTGGGGTACGGGTACTACAGTATATACCGGCGCAGACCGCTACTCTCTTCGCAATTTTATTATGGCGCAACACAGGCTTGAGGTCCGTCATAAAAACTGGTTTGTTCGTGGCTACACAACTCAGGAAAACGCCGGTGAAGCTTACCAGGCAACTGCACTTGGACGCTTAATGCAGGAGGCATTTAAGCCAAGTATTAATACATCCAACGGAACCGGATGGTACCCCGAATATATCGGGGCATATTTTACTTATAAAAATACAGTGTACGAAGGAGGTCAAACTCCAAGTGAGCTAAATGCTCACCAAATAGCAAGAAACTTCAGCAATACCGGGATGCCGCTACCGGGTACACAAGCTTTCGAAAATTCAAAATATAAGATAAGGACAACACCAATAGGGCAGGGGGGTGCAAAATTCCTTGACAAGTCCGATCTGTGGGCAGCAGAAGGTCAGTTAAACGTATCGGATAATTTTGATTTTTCTGATGTAATAGAAGTGATCGCCGGCGTACAATGGAAGCAATGGGTAATGAACTCACAGGGAACCATTTTTGCTGACACCGCCGGTGCTATCAAGATCAGCGAGAAAGGGGGATACTTACAATTAAGGAAAAAATTGTTTAACGAGTTCCTCACCCTCACCGGAGCGATCCGTTATGATAATCAAACAAATTTTGATGGACGCTGGACGCCAAGGGTTACAGCAGTAATGCGCGTTGCTAAAGACAATAATATTCGTTTGTCATTCCAAACAGCTTATCGTTTCCCAACAAACCAGGATCAATATATAGATCTGAATACAGGTTCTGTAATTTTGGTTGGAGCGTTGCCTGAGTTTGTTACACGATATGGTTTGAATACCGGCACCTATACCTCCGAATCGGTCACTGCAGCAAGAACAGCATTCAACCCGGCCTTGTTAGTGGCTTCAACTTTTGGAACTGTCAATCCTGAAAGCGTTTCATCTTATGAGATCGGCTATAAAGGGCTTCTCACTAAAAGATTATATGTTGATGCCTATGCTTATTATAGTGAATACAAAAACTTTTTCGCCAGGGTAGCAGTTGTAAAAGCTTCATCACCAACCAATGCACTTAATCCCCTTGCATCAACAAACTTTGCGTATATTCAAAACAGTCCCGATGAGGTAAAAGCATCTGGTTGGGGAATTGGAGTTGAATACCAGTTGAACCGTGGTTATGTTATTGGAGGTAATGTATTTTCTGACGAATTGAGAGATCTGCCTGCGGGTTATGTCAGCTACTTTAACGCGCCAAAATATCGTGTTAACCTCAGTTTAAGGAATGATAACGTCTGGAAAAATATTGGTTTTAATGTGATCGCAAAATGGCAGGATGTAAATTATTACGAAGGCACCTTTGTTACTGGTTATTTGCCTGCATTTTGGTTTGTTGATGCACAAGTTAGTTATAAGATCACTAAATCAAAAAGTGTTATACGCATTGG
>DASVAM010000666.1:0-3593 GCA_036376375.1 Chitinophagaceae bacterium | reverse complement strand
AATGCGTTGCTGCTGTAATCGACAGGCACTACCGCCGTGGTATTAGCATCAAACTGAAAAGTTTGATCGATCCGCTCATGAGCATAGATGCCGATGCCGAATTCAGCCCCTACAGACAAGCTTTTTAATTTACCGGGAAATTGATATAGTACCCCGTTCTGGAGGCTATGAACCGGTTGTATGTTCTTGCCCATATCAGCCCCCGGTATTCCAAGACTGTAACCGGTAATAAATTTCCATTGCTGGGAGCTGGCAGAGAAAAATAAAGAGCTTAGAAGGAGCGTAAAGATGAATTTCATAACCAGGGTTTTTGGTTAACAAATAAAGGTCATACTGAAATTACACCTATCGGTAGCTGAAATAAAATAAATGCTGTTAAATCTGGGAAAAATTTATTTCATTCGATCTTTGGTAAACGCACATTGACCGATCCCTGTTTTAATTGAAGGGCTTCCACTTTGCCGGCCGCATTTCTGAGAATAGTGAAAGCGGCATTAGGCACCTCCCGGACCGAGAAATTATGATTGTCAGAGAATACCATCTGGTAACCTGCCGGCGGTTGGCCATTCTGTTGAATGCACAGATCATTTCCGCAGAAGGAAATAGACAGTGTATCTTTTCCTAAAAGAAAATTGCCAACAAATTGCTGCAAGTCATCTTTTGGAACTGTTACGATCTTCTTAAATGTCGGTGTATAAAACCCTTTCCAGTCATAAACTGTAGCTACGCTATTCAGCAATTCGCCAATGACTGCAAAATTATCACCATTGATCATGATGACCACGCCATTTCCTCCGTGCATGCTTCCGTATGATGTGCAAAGAAATGCTTCATTGCCTCCGTTATGATTAAAATATAACTGACCTTTCCTGTTTTCAATAAACACACCCAGCGCTGCATTACTGTCAATATAAGGCGTTAATCTTTTTTTCATCATGGCAGGCGATAAAACTTTTTTTGATCTTCCTTCAAATGCCAGTTGACATTCGATAATATATTTTGCAAGATCGGTAGGTGTGGTCCATAAGCCTGCAGCGGCCTGTTCGGGATAAATATGGTATTTCCCTTTTACCGATTCTCCATTTCCATAATAACCAGTAGCAAGGTCACCGGCAGCAGGTGGTTGTTGGTAGCTGCTGTTTGTCATGCCTAAGGGTTGCAATACATTTTTCTCCATCCACGCTGCGTAATTGTTTTTTGTGATATCGGTTAAAATAAGCTGGCTGATCGTTGTGCCTCCGCCCGAATATTTAAATTTTGTTCCGGGTTCAAATAAAGAACGCACAGCTTTGGTATTAGCCGGTCGTTTACCATCGAGTATCTGTTGTATACTTGGTATTGAATCGGTTTTCTTATAACCGGGAAAGCCATGAATATCCAGGCCGGCCGTATGACTTAACAGGTTGTTGACCGAGATCTTTTTGTTTTTTGAGATGGTATCATAAGGAAATTTCCAGCTGGTAAGATAATTGTTGATATCTGCTTCCGGCTCCAGCTTTCCCATTTCTACCAATTTCAGAATTCCCATGCTGTTAAGGCTTTTACTGATGGAAGCTGCCTGGAATCGCGTAGTGGTCGTTACTTTTCTTTTTTCTTCCACATCAGCCCAGCCATATCCTTTTGCCCATTCAATTTTATAATCACGGATCACGGCAATGCTCAGGCCTTGTATCGATGTCTCTTTCATTCGTTTTTCAAGATTCCTTTTTGGGATCGTGTCACCGAAAATTATGTTGGGAGCTAATGAATTCTCAACAGCGTTTATTTTTTGCTGAATGGCCGGATCAATTGTCTGGCAGGAAACGCTTAGCGGAAATAAAAGAAGGATGACTAATTGTTTCATTTATGATAATGGTTTGAATAGCTAAATTAATTGAATTAAGGGTCAAATCACGAATGCTGCTCAGTACCACCTAAATCATATTTTACCACTAAATAGAACCGGCTATCATATTTTGATGGAACTGAGTCCTATTTGGTATAACTTAATTCAAACTTAAAGCCATGAAAAATATTTATCTTCTCTGTTTGTGTTTTGCATTGCTGTTCTCCTGCGTTGGACAGGATCAGCATCCAGGCACAGCCAAAAGCGTTTCTTCTTCAGAAAAGCTTACTGTAGCGGACTGGCAAGCTGATCTCAAATTTCTTCAGCAGAAAGTTCATATGGAGTACTCCTTCCTCTTTAAAAAAGTAAAAGCCGAAGAATTTGATGCTGCTGTTGAAAAATTATACAATGCGATCCCTTCCATGAAACAGCATGAAGTGGTGGCCGGCTTTGCAAGGATAGTTTCTTTGTTCAAGTACGGACATACTACTATTGGCTGGCGGGAGTCACCTGTTAAATATCATGTCGCACCCGTTAATTTTTATTGGTTCAGTGATGGAATTTATGCGGAAGGGACCGATAAGAAATACGAGATGGTAGTTGGCGCAAAACTGCTGAAAGTTGAAGGTGTCCCGGTTGAAAAGGCATTAGCGGCAATAAAGCCTTTAGTGCCCGCGGAAAATGATCAATATTTTAAAGCATACGGGCTTGATTTCCTAACCATACCGGAAGCCCTGCATGCACAGAAGGTCTTGAAGGAATTAAAAACAACGTTGACCTACACGTTTGAAAAAGATGGGAAAACTTTTGATCAACCGGTTACGGCAGTTGAAGCATTTCGTTTGCCTAGACAATATGGATTTGTAAAACATGGTGAAGATTGGATCAGCGCCAGGGACCAGTCTTCGACGCCCAACTATTTGAAAAAGCTTGATAATGTCTATTATTTTGAATACCTCCCGGAGTCAAAAACGGTGTATGTTCGCCAAAGCCAGATACAGGATGACAAATCAGAAGCGATCCCGGCATTTTATAAAAAGGTATTTGAATTCATTGAGAAGAATGACGTCGAAAGAATGGTGCTGGATGTACGCTTGAATGGCGGCGGAAATAATTACAAGAATAAACCTGTTGTCACCGGAATTGTAGAATGCAAGAAGATCAATCAGCCGGGAAAATTATTTGTTATTATTGGGCGGCGAACGTTTTCAGCTTGTCAAAATTTGGTGAACGAATTACATAATTACACCAATGCAGTTTTTGTTGGGGAACCTACCGCCGAGAATATTAATTTCTATGGCGACAACAGGAGAGTGGAGTTGCCCAAAAGTAAATTACCTGTTATGCTCTCATTTGCGTGGTGGCAGGATAAACCACAATGGGAGAACGATGATTGGCTGGCGCCGCAGTTAGCCGTTGAAATGAGTTATGCGGATTATAAGAATAATAAAGACCCGATGCTGGATGCCTGTCTGAATTTTTCAGATAAAGATATTGTGCTGGACCCAATGAATCGATTACGGGATCTGTTTGTAGCGGGTAAGTTTGCTGAGGTGGAAACAGAAGCTAAACGAATGGCTACTGATCCAAAGTACAGGTATGTAAATTTTGAACGGAAGATCAACCAGGGCGGATATGATCTGTTGAACTCACAACAGACCGACGGTGCCTTGTTTGTTTTTGAATTGAATACAAAATTGTATCCGAAGTCAGCTAATGTGTGGGATAGTTTTGCCGAAGCAAACTGGAAAGCAAACAAAATTGACAA
>DASVAM010000657.1:0-25947 GCA_036376375.1 Chitinophagaceae bacterium | reverse complement strand
AATATCCGTAGTTGTAAGATCCGGGCTGGCAGAACCTGGCTGCGGAACGGTCGTTGCATTTTTCTGTAATTGCTGTATGTTTTCAAGCCATGACTTTTGTATCGACCTTCGGTTTGCATCGATCACAGGTTGTGTGCTTTTTAATTCGCTCCACAATCCTTTTTCGAGATCAGTGAACAGCTCATCTATTGTATAAACCTTGTCTTTGGAATAACGCATTTCTTCGATTGTCATGCGGTACAGGCGACCGGAGTTTAAAATAAAATACATTGCATTTTCCTGTAGCCTTTGTAATTTTTCTCTTTTTGCAGGCTTGCTGAATTTGTTAAGCACATTGGGATCTACTAACCATTCTGGTTGCTGAAAAACTTCTTTATTTAAAAAGGCCACGGCCTTTTTTTGCATTTCTTTTGACACCGGGGAATAAACATCACCTGCCTGTTCTACTGTTTTCAAATCTTCTCTTATACCGCCCACCTGGGAATATACATGGCGTGTAAGCATACCCCACCAGTCGATCACGTTATCATACATCCTGTATGCATTATCATACATATCCAAATCTTCCCTCGTCCATTTAAGCAGGTTGGCCATTACAATTTTCAGATTGTTCAATCCATATTCACTCGCCTTAATTGCGTTATTACTTAAGTCTTCGGTTTGAGCATCAGGCATTACCGGATCATTGGGGGTGGGAGTTAAAGAACCAGCAGCAATGTTCTCTGCCCCAAACTTTAGCCTCGGGTTCTCCATTGCTTTACTGATCCAGCTTAAGACTTCCTTTCTTTCTTTATCAAAATCATTTATGCCAGTGTAGGTGTAACCATATCTGATGGCCCATTTATCATAATCACTTATTTGCGGGATCAATCCTTTGGGAGAAATATTATCAGAAGGCTGCGCCACATAATTATAATGGATAGCATCCATAATAGATGCCGAGAAACCATTCGCTTCTACCCAGTTTTTATCCCGAAGTTTTTCGACCGGGGTACTGCTGCTCGCCGCCATATTACTTCTCAATCCGAGAGAAATACCCACTTGCCTGCTAATATCAGCACGAATAAGTGCACCCATCAATTCATCACTGAATTTCATGCTTCTTGCACGAGAGTCCAAAGCAGAAGCCTGGACAAAATACCACTCATGCAGCGATGTTATTTTGCTATGTGACCAGGCGATAAAAGTTTGTAAAATTTCACCGCTACGTGGATCATTTATGCGGGGAGAATAAGAAAACGCTGCACCTGAAGGATAATAACGGATCACCTTGCAACGGGCATCTTCAAGACTCATTGCGCTATCATTCTCCTGCCATTCTTTACCGATTATTGCATTTTTAAAACCAGCTGCTTTGAACGCCTCATTCCAGTCATTTACACCTGCAATGATGTATTGTCTCCATTGCTTTGGAGTAGCAGGATCTACATAGTAAACGATCGGTTCTTTAGGTTCAACCAATTCTCCTCTTTTGTAACGTTCTATATCTTCAGTCTTTGGTTCAAGACGCTGGCGTATTATAAAATTCTTTTCTTCCACTTTTTGTTGGTTATCGGAAAACACTTTGTAATTCTCAACCGCATAACCAACACGGGGATCAGCATGACGAGCCTGCATTTTTTGTTTAGGCAACAACATCAAGGAATTACTTAATTCCATCGTAACACTTGCGGTAGGTCCAGCCGGCGCCGCGGTAACTTCAGGGCCACCGCCTTCTCCTGGATTTGGTCTCGTCGCTCCTAAACCAAAAGTTTTTGTTGTCCTGATCTCGATATTTTGCTGAAAAGCATTTACGGATAAAATAAATGAACGATCAGCAGCAGCATTGCTTACCATCATTGCCTTTTTAGCTTCCGTATTAAAGCCTGTAAGGTTATTATCCTTCAGGAACAGATCTGTCACCTCCACTACCGAACTGTTATTGTTTTTACCACGACTCTTTACATCCAAAACCATAATGATGGGATCAATTGTGGCAGCACGAACCGCTTTTGCAATTACCTGGTTTGAATCAGCGACGGCCACATTAGTAGCAGCACGAACATAAAGTTTATTTTCATCTGCTTTTTCAAATGAAACGATTATACCGTTCACTAACTCTCCACCATATAGCGGGCTGCCGGTTGGAACTCTTGATAAACGTGTGGTAAATAAAACTTCTCTCTGCAAAAGAGAATCAGGTATCTCGAAATAATATTTCTCATCTACTTTGTGTACAGTGAATAAGCCT
Organism: Chitinophagaceae bacterium; assembly: GCA_036376375.1. Taxonomy (GTDB): domain Bacteria; phylum Bacteroidota; class Bacteroidia; order Chitinophagales; family Chitinophagaceae; genus VBAS01. The sequence continues at coordinate 23,717 of DASVAM010000657.1, read as the reverse complement.
TGTTTGCTGATGGCCTTTGCAGTAATCACATCAGCGTAAGGTTTGATCTTTGAAGGCTCAGCCTTTTTAGTTGTGGTATCCTGCCCGAAGACAGTACCTGCAATCATTAAAAGCATCCCAACGATCATAAAGTTCTTCAATTTCATTTTTCTTAGTTTTTAGAGAAACCTGGTATTTTTATTTTACCCCATAAAACTACCTTCCAAAAACCCGGATTTTGGGGACATTGTACCAATTGGGAAAAGGGTTTGACGAAAAACACCGTTGAAATGACATGATCGGCCCCGGGCGGATGGAAAAGACGGCTGGCAACTCGTTAAAAAACAGGCGTTCGTGGGGAAATAGCCTCGAAATCAGAAAAACGGACTCCTATAGTTATGAAGCAATTATATCCTGGCCCAGGATTTAGATCCTGGGCAGATTTAAATCGTGGCTGATTTAAATTGTGGGCTGGTTTAAATCCTGGGCTGATCTAAATCGTGGACTGATTAATCGTGGGCTGAATGAAGTGGTCGACAGATTGAAAAACAAAAACGCCTGTTTGCTTGAAACAGGCGTGGTTTAATGGCGGAATATTTCCGCTCTCTCACATTATCCTTTGCAGGATTCCTATTATCTTAGAATGCTACTCCTTTTTTAAAGACGATATCGGTTATTTTATCAAAACCTGTATAAATGTTAGCTGCCGGGCTGGTGATCGTACCAGTAGCAGAAAGATTAAAGAAATACACTTTATGTCCCCCACCACTTGAAGTCTCGTCAGTTGCCACCACTAATACCCTCCCTTCTGATGATGGAGCTGTTACATAACCAGATTTGAAGACCTTCATTGCTTTGATGATAGTCCCGGCTGGGAAAGTGTAACCAATCGTCGCTGTCGATGTTGCCAGGCTTTTAACTTCACCTATATAAATATTGTTATTGTTCACATAATAGAATTTGCCGGGCGCAGTTAAAAATGTGGGGCATGCAAACATTGTTGCTGTATTAATGCCTGGCACATTTGTATTAGAAAGAAAATAACGGCCTGTTGTAAAATTATTATTGTAAGCCAGGGCTGCGTTGAATTGATAAAGCCAGGTCGAATCACCATTGTTGTTCCTGAAAAAACTGTTGTAAGTGGTCGAACTTGACATTGGCTGCGAGTTCTCGGCATGAACAAGATTGCGTCCAATATTGTTCAGATCAAAACCGGACCCCGTTGTCGGATGCAATGCAGCTGCTGCACCAGAATAAGGAAGGAAATGACTATTGGCAACATCAGGACGATTGGCATATAGGGCACCTGTCTCCGCGTTATACAAGACAAAACATCTATTTGCCTGGTCATATAAAGTATACCACTGCTCGCTGGTTGAATTGTTAATTACAAATGGGCTCAATGTCCATGTCCCTAATACAGGTGCTCCGAATTTTATTGGGGGGGCTTGAACGGTCGCAGCATTCACCCTTCGGTAATATAATTGGTTATTATTGATGACATATTCGTATTGTCCGCCGCTTACCTGCCCGTTCACCTGGAAATTATAAGACGCTGGAGGATCTAAAAACCAACTCTCATGAAAGCTTGAATCAGCAAAATCAGTAGACTTTACCTGTAATCCACCATTTGGATAAAAGAAAGAAACTTTTTGGATCCGAAGCGTAGTATTATAACTCATCACATTCACTTTATAAGTACCAACAGGTAGTTTATTTCCATTATTGGCGGATGAATAAACGTTAGAATAAACAGTCCCGCGAACAGCGCCATCACGGGTGGTTATAACAGAAATGTCAGAGCCATTTGCAAAAGGCTGATCCTGTAAAACGATCCATCCTTCACCACCCCAGGGATTCGTGTCCACATTCAACTGGTAAAATTTATAAAATGAAACACCGGTTGTTTTGTCCGTCACTTTTACCACCAGCTTATAGAGATTAGGCAAAAGGATGATCTTTGTTCTTAATTGCTGGGAATTACCAACAACATACTGGGGCGGATTTGCAATACTCGCTGCCGTTTGGGTGATCATCCATTCGTAAGAAAGATCGTTCGATGGTTTGGTTTGCGAAAGCAGGATGTTCACTTTTAAACTATCATTCTGCTTTACAACAATTGAATCACTATTGACCACTACGGTAGGATCAACGTTTGCCATATCAGTCGTGATCGTAATGACATTCGCATCAGAATAGTCATAATTGCCCAGGTCCTTTGAGCAGGAGTAAAAGGCAAAGACCATCAGCCCCGATACCATTATATGAGTGAAAACTTTTTTCATTATCTGTGATTGAAGCATTTTAGTTTAATCAATAATTAGCAGGAAACACCTGGATCACACTGTCTTTATAATCAGGATCCCTTAATGTTGCCCCGATGCCGCGTGGTATTGAAAAATTACCCGGGTAATTGGTCCGGAGATGATTTCTTACCAGTTGCGCATACTGAAGATAGATCGCCGGTGCTCCGGTCCTCGCATAAGGGAACTCGGTCACCGTAGTATCGCTTACCGGATCGTATAACGTTTCCAGTATGATCTTATACTTTGTCTTTGTCCAGCTACCAAAATTTGCTGAATAACCAGCCCATTGAAGACCGGTATATTCTCCCCAGGTAGGCGGCTTTTGGAGATAACCTAGTTTTACTTTTAACGAGGTCTTTGTTGAGATTCCTGACTGGAAATTTTCATTTGCTTTTAATTGGAGGATAAACGTGGCCGTAATGCTGTCCATGTCCCCTGTTCTATATACGGCAACTGGTATGGTGGTTGAAACCTTACCAGCCGGCATTTTGTACGGAGGCAATAATTTATAGTGAACTCCCTCAGTTGCGTTCACATCCGATCCTGCTCCTTTTTCAATGAACATTTCCCTGTCAACTTCCGATGCTGTACCCAATACCGTAACAGGGATCTTGAGTGTATCTATTAACCTGCTTGGATATTTGGCAAATGTGTAGGAAATGCTATCTGAAGAAGCGCTGAAATAAATTCCATCCGGCTCAGTAAATAGTGTCGGCACATCTTCTTTGCATCCGGCAAAAGAAAGTGTGAACGCAACCAAAATCAGATAAATGTTTGTCTTTTTCATGATTGTTATTATCCGAAATATTTTAATAATTGTATTCTTTTTCTTTATCAGGTATCGGGAACACGTAAACATCAGCCGGTATCATTGCTGGTGTTGATATTGTTTGCTTAAGATCCTTATTCAATCTTTTATAATAAAACCATGTTTGCCCTTCCTGGATAAATTCTTTTTGATATTCTCTCATGATCTCGGTAGTCAGACTGTCGGTGCTGCTGATACCCGACGGATTCAAAGCATTGAGGCCGCGGGCCTGTCTCACCTTATTTAGCAGTGAAGCACCACCTGCTATATCATTTTTTTTGTTGGCACACTCTGCGGCGATATAATACATTTCTGAAACACGTATTACCGGCATGTTGTTTTGCAGCTCATAGGGCAGATTGTTGTCCTGGAAAAATTTTGAAGGGATCGTATCCGTTACGCTTAACCGGCTATTATCAAACCAGGAAGTATAACGATAGTCACTCCCATTACCACTGCCTGTTGTATATAATGCTCTTCTTCCGGCAGGTGAAAAACGCAGGGGTACCCCACTTGTTTTGTCAAAAAGATCTGTATTGTATTTTGTGATATTGGTTGAATACACTGAAAAAAGGTGTTCCTGTGCAAATGTTCTGTCACGAATGATATTCGCTTTTGCTGCTACATTAGATGTTATCAGCGGAAATTTGTTGCTTCCAATTACTGCCCTGGCATATTTATCCGCATTTTCAATGTCACCTTTGTACAAATAGACCCTCGCCAATAAACCCTGCACAGCCCAATAATTAATATGATTCTGCGTGTAAGCACTAAACAGATCATCATCTGCCTTTAAGATGACGCTTGTATCGGTAGAAGCAAGTAGGTCCTTAGCTATTGTCAGATCAGTAATGCATGAATCAAGTACTGATTGCAGCGGAATAAAGCGGGTGGATGTGACGCCGAACCGGGTGATATAGGGAATTGCATTTGTTTGCATTCCTGCTACAGGCGACTTTCCAAACATTCGTGCAAGATCAAAATGAAACAAAGCCCTTAATGCTATCGCCTCTCCTTTTACCCTGTTGTAATTATCCCGGGTAAACACATCTTTTTTACCATCTATCTCCTGCAATATATTGTTCAGGTCAGCAATATTATTATACACATCACCCCAGATACCATCTATTTCCCTTCTTACTTCACCATCTAAATAATTGTAATAAACAACATTATTATAAAAAGCGCCATTGCTTCCTGCATTAGCCACATTGGCATTATCATATTGATAAGCCAGCGTGGACACCATACCCATACTAAGTTTGTTTGTATATAATCCTAAATTACTACTGCCTCTGCCGGGCTTATCCATCCCCAGGTATACTCCCAGTAAAGCGTCTTTAAATCCCTGTTCATCTTTGAACAACGTCGATTGCGGAACATTATCTTTTGGCGGTACATCCAGGAATTTACTGCAACCCGGGATCAACAATGCAAAAAGTACAACGACGAAACTAACTGAAAGGTGTTGACGATTGTTGCGTTTTTTATTATGACAAGTGTAGTTCATATACTTTATTTAAAATGAGGTTGATAATCCAAAACTGAAAGATCTTGCAAATGGATAACTTGTTCCTCGCTCTGTTTTTGTAGTCCCTATGCGAAACATATTTACCTGTGTGATAGAAAATCTCGGCGTCGACAAATGCAACTTCCTTACCCAATTCAGGTTACTGGGGAAAGTGTATCCAAGAGTCATACTTGCGGCTTCCAGGTAGTTATTATCCTGCACAAAACGTGAAGTAGCTTTCGTGACAGTTAAACCGTTCGAGCCATCTGCCACCAGCGATTTGTAGGATACAATGTCTCCCGGTTTCTTCCACCTTTCTGTCAGTACACGTTCATCCGCATTTGTGGCACGCAGGTTTACATTCTCAATTTTGTCCACCAGTGTCTGGTTGTATATCTGACCACCATACTGATAACTTAAAGTAAAATTGAATGTGATCCCTTTGTAATTAAAATTGGAGCCAATCATTCCTTTTAATTTGGCCATTGACTCACCCACTGGCATCTTATCATTAGGATCCCAAACAAAAGTTTTTGTACCATCGAGTTTTACAAACACTTCCTTCCCGGTAGCGGGATCGATACCCAATGATCTTACTGCCCATATACGTGACATAGATTGCCCGACCTCATATCTTGGTAATGTCTTTGTTTGCTTTACATTGTCAGTATTGATATTATTGGCGTTATTGATAGCTTCTATCGCCGGTGAAAGCCTGGTAACCACATTCTCCGTATGTCCTGCATTGAACATGACCGACCAGAAAATATTCCTTTTGCGATCCTGAATGATAGGAGAAGAGATCGAAAATTCCCACCCGGTATTTTTCGTTGCTCCCAGGTTGTCCTGGTAGGTCTCAAATCCTGTGGAGGGTGCCACATCCAATGGCACAATGAGATTGTCAGTCTTCTCGACATAGTAATCAAACCCAATATTTAATTTTCCATTGAATAACCCTGCCGTTACTCCGATATTATTTTTGAGCGATTGTTGCCATTGCAAATTAGGATTGGCGTATGCCTGCAATGATGCGCCCAGCTGAGCGCGGTAATTAAACTGTGTATTGTAATCATACATTGCCTGCGCCATTTGTGCCGCAAAATTTTGGTTACCCGTAATACCTGCGGTAGCTCTCACCCGTAATTGCTGAATGATCGCATTCTTAACAAAAAACTTCTCTTTGTCAATATTCCATGCAACTCCACCGGCCCAGAATGGTGCCAGCCTGTTATTAGATCCAAATTGTGAAGACCCGCTGGCATTTGTGGTAAGTTCCGCGGTATAACGATCATCGTAATTATAGCTAAGACTTGCATAAGCCGAAACGGTGCGTGTCGTTTTTTTATAGGAGCCCGGTTTCAGGTTGGCGCCATATCCATTTGCCAGACCCAATTGGTCCAGGTAATCATTGGGGATACCAGATACTTTGATGGTAGTGGAACTGGTATTGGTCTCTTGTATGGTAGAACCAATGGCAACCATAAAAGTATGTTTCTCGATCCTTTTATTGTAGTTGAGTCCCACCCTACCGTCTATCACACTATTCTTTCCGGTTGTTTTGGTATATGAGCCCAGGTCGGTGAAACCAGCGAAGCTTGCGTTCACAAAGGAAGTATGATCAGCGGGATAGAATTGCTCAGAACCGGGAAGATTGTTGCCGAAGCTGATGGCAGCATTCAGCCTTAAATTAGGATTGATCGTCCAATCAAAATTTGTGTTATTTCTAAATTCCAGGTAATACGAGTAGTCCTTCATATCCAGTTGAGCATTATATGCCGGATTCGTGAAAATGCCGCCCGGAGGTCCTACCGGTATACCCAGTGCTATATTATTCGGTTCAAATATTTTTGTCACATTACCCAAAGAATCATGCATCCTGAAATATGGAAACTGGCTGGCATAATCACTGTACCGGCCCCAGGGTGTATTATTTCCCCTGGCATATCCAACAGTTGTGTTGTTTGAAAACCGAATCCTTCGGGTATTGTACGCAAGATTATAACTTAAACCGAACCTGTCGCGACCAGACTCTTTCATTACGCCAACTCCATTATTATAGTTTAAACCAAGAGAATAGCGAATGGATCTTTGACCCCCACTAATGGACAAACTATGATTAGTACCTACGCCTGTGCGCACCGGTTGCGAAAGCCAATAAGTATTGACACCACTTTGTGCCTGGTATAAGCGATAGTCATACCATTGCTTTAAAGCAACGTCATTAAAGTGATTATTGGGGTCAGAATAAATTCCTGCGAGACGTTGTGCTTCCAATATGCCTTTGGCATCGAGGAGATGATAGGAAGTAAGATCAGCAACATCTACATTAAAATTGACTGCGTAACTTATTTGTGTTTTACCCACCTGTGGCTGTTTTGTTTCTACTACGATCACACCATTGGCAGCTTTAGAACCATAGGCTGTCGTTGCAGCAGCATCTTTTAAAACCGTAATGCTTGCGATCCGGTTTATGTCCATATCATAAATGGTTTGCAGCGTAGTTTGAAAACCATCAAGAATGATGAGGGGCTGATTGGGATTGAGCAGGTAACTCGACATGATGTCACCATTTGATACAGGCGTCGCAGAAATTTCGTCGGTACCCTGGGTAGTCACAGGTAAATTATTTTGTCCTCTCAGCTGAAGAATTGGTAATGAATTCGGATCGCTTCCCAATGCATTGTTTTCCTGGATCCTTACTGCAGGATCAATTGTTGCCAGTGCCTGCAATACGTTATTAGGATTGATAGATTTTAACTGATCGCCGGTATAAGTTTTGGCGGCACCTGTGAAGTTACCAGTGGGTCGTTTATATAGACCATTGTTTACAATCACTTCGCTTAACGTAGCGGTTGAAGCACTCATTTTTGCTGAAACCTCGATTTGACCTGGTTTTAATTTTATTTCAACCGGCGCATGTCCTACATATGAAATTCTCAGCGTTGCTCCTTCCGGTACATTCTTTAATTCGAAGGTTCCATCTTTTTTAGTAGAGGTAACTATTTTAGTACCCTGAACAGAAACTGTTGCTCCTCCCAAAGCTTCATCTGCTTCATTTTTCACAACCCCTTTTACTACTGGAACAATTTTTTCCTGGGCATGCAGGATAGCCGTTGATGTGAAGAAGAAAAGGAGAAACAGAAATGGCTTCACGATTCTCTTAAAGCTTCCCGTTCCTGCTTTTGTATGTTTGAAGTGATTCATAATTTATTGTACTTCTTTTTTCAATTCTTTCTTAAACAATCGTTTTATTCTGGTTTTACAAATACATAAGAGGCGTCGCCCACAACCGGAACTTTGGTGAATGGCAATGATGAGAAAGGCAGATTCTTTCTTTTATAGAAATAAAACATCTGACCTTCGCCTAAAAATTCTTTTTGATACTCTTTTCTTATTTCAATATTTAAACTGTCAATCTTCAAAGCGGCCACCACATATTTTGGCACGTTACGATGCACTCTGACACTATCTAATAAATTAGTCGCGTTAAGTGAATCCAGCCTGGCTGTGGCACATTCTGCAGCGATATAATACATTTCAGTCACACGTATCATCGGCAACACATTGGCAGTGGTTCCATAGAATTTTCTTGGCGAAATATTACTATTGGGAACACTAAAGTTTAGTGCACCTGTAGCCGGATCGAAAAAAGATCTTCTCCGGTCACTGGAAGCCCCACCATTATTCGTATACAATGCTGTTTGATTAATGACCGAAAAGCCAAGCGGTGGAGTCGTGTTCAATACTGACTTGTAATTATCCAATGACATGGTGAGGTAGCTGTATAAAGAGAACATATGCTCTTTGGTGAACATAAAGTCAGGATCCGTAATGGTTGACAACGGAAATTTATTACTGTTGATCACAGCTAAAGCCTCCGCTTGTGCGTTTGAAAGATCACCCTTATAGAGATAGATACGTGCCAGCAAACCTTTAGCGGCCCAACTTGTAAATTTTGAAACAGCCAGATCTGCATCGCTCAATAATGATTTTGCAATTAACAGGTCGGCTATACATGAATCGATAACTGCGCCGGTTGAAGGTGCAGCAACACCATATGGACTGACCTTAGTTACATAGGGAATGCCAGGCGCATTCAATCCCGCCGCGGCGGGAGAGGCTGCAAACATCCGAAGCAAATCAAAATGAAGAAAGGCACGCAAGCCCAGCGCTTCACCTTTGAATGTTTTGTAACTGGTTTCACTGATAATATTTTTCCGGCTCTCCAGGTTGTCAAGAAAATCATTAAGATTAGCGATAGATTGATAAAGCCCTTCCCACATATTCTTGAAAGCTGTCTTAACCTCAGCATCCTGGAAATTATAACGGGCACCCTCGTAATATAAATTGCCAATCGCGGGAGAAATTGTGGTATCATAGCTTCTGCCCAAAACTGACATCAATCCGAATGTCATGTCTCTTCCGTAAGTACTCCTGTTTCCCATTCTGAGGTATACTCCGTTCAATACATCACGAAATCCCTGTTCATTCGAATAAACAGTGTTCTCATCTACCTGCAACGGTGCATCAACATCCAGCCATTTTTTACAACCGGTTAATGCAAGCACCGCCAGCGCTGCAAAAAGGAAATAGATCCTGAATCTCTTTTTTAACATATCAATTCTTTTATAGCGTTAGAAACCTGCTGTTACATTAAAAGTGAACATTCGTTGGAACGGATAATAGATCCCTCTTTCATAATTTGAGTTTTCTGAACGAAATACATTATTCGCCATCAAACCAATCTTTAAATTCTTTGCTTTTATTTTTTCCATGATGCTCTTTGAAAAAGTATAATCAACCGAAATAGCAGAACATTCGATAAAATCATTGCTTTCAATAAATCTTGAGGTAGCATAGGTTGGAGAGGTAGCAAGTCCGTTAAGCGATAATTTTTTGTACAATGCGTTGTCGCCTGGCTGGGTCCATCTATTACCCGAAGCTCTTTGATCAACATTATAAGTAAGATCGGCATTCTCTAACCTGTCTGCTAATGTTTGATTATAAAACTCTCCGCCAAACTGGTAATTGAAATAAACACCTGCAGAAATATTTTTTATGGAGAATGATGTTCCAAAAGAACCCAACCAATCCGGTGAGATATCTCCTACAGATACCTTATATAAGGGGTCCCAGGTAAACGTTTCCAAACCGCCCGGTCTTAAAAATTTTTCCTGGCCAGTTGCAGGATCGATCCCTAAAGTTTCTACAGCCCAGATGCTGGTGGGTGAATGATCAACTGAATAATGCGGCTGCGGTCTTGTCTGGTCTGCAGCATCATTAGACTGGTTTACTTTATCCAAATAAGCCGATGTGGCTGTGATGCGATCTTCGTTATGAATTCCATTGAAACGAACTGCCCAACTGATGCCTTTTTTTGTATTGCGGAGAATAGTGTAGTTCAAATCAAACTCGAGCCCAAGGTTCTCAATACCGCCGAGGTTATCGTAATAAGCAAAATCTATAAAACCGGTTGACGTTGGAGAAACTACCGGCAACACAATATCAGTTGTTTTATTCCTGTAGGCATCTGCACGAATCATTAATCTTCTGTCAAGCAATACAGCATCTAATCCAATATTCTGTTTTTGTGTTTCCGGTGCTTTAAGATCATCATTTGCAAAACCTGTCATGAAAGCTCCAAGGCCAATTCCTCTTGTTCCCTGGTTACTGCCGCCTTGTATATACTGCCTGTCGGTGTAATAATTGTAATTGGTTTTACCCAGATAAGATTGGAAAAATTGGTTGCCCGTCGTTCCCACACTCCCACGAATGCGAAGCTCATTCAAAATTTTGCTTGCATGGAAAAATTTTTCCTGGTGCAGATTCCAGCTTGCTCCTGCGGACCAATGAGGAGCTATCCTGTTGTTTTCCCCGAATTGAGAAGAACCATCGGCATTACCTGTTATTTCTAACTGGTAACGGTTATCATAACTGTAAGTAAAGTTACCATAAGCAGAAGCTAATCGTGTTACAATTTTACCAGTTGCAGGACGCTGATTCGAATAAGCATTTCCAAATGCGAGATCAGATAGTTTGTCGCTACTAAATCCGACTAACTCCACTCCAACTGATTCACTTCTTGTTTCCAGGGCAGAAACGCCTGTGGAAGCATAAAGCTGATGCAGGCCGATCTTTTTATTGTAGTGCAAATTCAAAACACCTTCCATACTGAAGAATTCACTGGTCGTCTGGTCATACTTTCCTCTCTTGAAAAAATCGTTAGGCGTATAATTTGCAAATGCAGTGTGGGTAGGCGGTAAGAATATATTCTCCTCATCCGATTGCTTACTGATCCCGAAGCGCCCATCAAAACGAAAACCATGACCGATCATCCAATTAAGACTCGTTATATTACTTAACCGTGAATAAGCGTTTTCATTCGTGGTGGATATAGTTCCGTTATAAGCCGGATTGTAATACCTGATCGTATTACCCTGGTAGGTGTACTTTTCAAGAACCCTCGTCATTCCACCGGTATTTGAATCATAAGGATTCCAGTAAGCGTTTTGTGTTGCATACTCACTCAAACTGCCATAAGGAGAATTGGAGCCATTCGACCTTGTGTATGCCAGGTAATTACTGATCGTTAAGTTCTTAATTCTTGTATTTATATAACCACCAAAATTTGCATTCTTCCTGCTGGATCCTTTCATCGCACCTTCTATATCATTGTATGAAAAATCCAGCCCATAACTAACATCATCATCACCACCTTCAAGCGACAAATAATGTTTTTGTCCAACGCCGGTTCTTGTAGGTATTTCCAGCCAATCTGTATTAACTCCTTTATTTATCTGGTTGAGGCGGCTCTGGTATAGCGACTGGTTATTATCATAAAATCCTGCAGCTTGTTCCAATTGTAACTTTTCCGATGCATTCATCAATTGATAAGAGGAAAGATCCGCCGTGATCACCTGCAATTGACCTGAATAAGTAAGATTCAAAACTCCTTTCTGTGGAAGTTTGGTCTGGATCAATAAAACACCAGTTCCACCCCTCACGCCATATTGCGCCGTTGCTGCGCCATCTTTTAATATGGTAATTTTTTCGATCCTGTTGATATCAATATCCAATGCTGTTTGAAGTGACACCTGCACTCCATTTAATAAAACAACTGGTTGGTTTGGATTAGCAATATTGCTGGCAACAAAATCACCCACTGAAGGATTCACCTGTGCGCCTGTTGCAGGAACACCAGTTTGATTTGCTATTGTAGCCGATGCAGGAAAATTATAAGAGCCCCTGATCTTTACCGAAGGCGTTGTATTCGGATCATCTCCATAATTATTGTCTTTAGTAACAATAAAAGAAGGGTCATAATATTTCAATGCCTCTACAAAGCTTAATGAGTTTACTTTTCTCAGGTCGTTGCCGGAAATAATTGTAGTTGCTCCTGAAAAATGTTCACGCGGTCTTTCGTATAATCCGTTTTTATAATTCGAAGCTGAAGATTGAATATCTCTTTTTGAAAGTCGGACGGTCAGATCAGCTTTTGCCTTTTTCGATGAAGCCAGGTAGCCAGCTTTGCTTATAATAATTGTGCTTCCAACAGTCACACTGTCGAATTCTATAGATCCGTTGATATTCGTATATCCTTTATTTGCCCCCACAGTTACGTAAGCACTATCAACTGCTGAACCATCCATCAGGTCTTTAACCGTGACCTTTACTTTTCCGATGATCTTTTTTGGAATGCTATCAACTGGCTTTTGCTGAAAGAAGCCGCTTCCATTTGCAAAACCATGGTAAGAAAGACAAAGAGCAAATGCGCAGGTTAGCGCAAAGGAAAACACCAAACGTTTCATGAAAAAATTTATAGGTTTTGATTGAGTCATTTCTCTTCAGTTTTAATTCAATTGATCTCTATGTTTCAGATTAAGTTATTACGCTCAACTTAAGGCTCATTCCCTGCTTGCTAACCAGTATTCAACATAGATCCGGACGTTAAGGTAGAACGCTTTGAGAGGGTATAGTCGTAGAATTAAACAAAGTTCAGCTTTCGCTTGACCAAATTGCCAATCTGCTAGATGAAATTTTTTATGGTGCAGAAATCAAAATTCATCCTTTAAAAACGCTTGTAAGTCCATTAGGCCGAAATGATACTCAATAATTTACCAGATTGCAGAAGAATATTTTTCCAATAATTGTACATTGTGACCCAGGTTTATTTAAATACCGACCTTTTGTTAGCACCTCCTTTTAGAAAAAGCGGTTTGTTTGTTTTTGTCGTCCACTGGCTGGCCTGGCTATTGCTGCATTTCATCGCTTTTCTTCCCAGACTTGTCAATATGACGATCAAAGATTGGGAATCGTTTTCCTATTATCATTTCTTTCTTCCCACTTTAAGTTTTTTATTGTTTTATATAGTCGCATTTTATATAATTCCCCGGATGGCTTCGCTACCAAAAAGATGGTTTTGGATAGTTGCCGTTTCTATGTTGCTAGCCATTGCAGTTACCTATCTGAAATTTCGCATCCACATCGCCTTTACGGATTATTTAATGAGCAAAGGCCCTATGTTTAATAGACCTCCGGTACGACTTTCCGAACGACCACTTGGCTTGTTTAGCTACGAATTCAGCAATTACCTTAACAATAATATACTAACCAATGTATCGGTTGTTGTAGTTGCTTTCGCTTACCGGCTTTTACTGCTTTGGTTTCAACAAGAAAAGATCAGGAAAGATTTAGAAAATCAAAAACTAAAGGCTGAACTATCATTTTTGAAAATGCAGGTTAATCCGCATTTCCTTTTTAATGCGTTGAATAATATTTATTCGTTGTCGGTAATGGAAAAAAGCAAGAAAACCGGTGATAGCATCATGAAGCTGTCAGAACTGATGCGCTATGTATTATATGAAAAAGAAGATGCAGAAAATAAAGTGAGCCTGGATAAAGAGATTCGGCATATAAACAGTTTTATCGATCTTGAAAAACTCAGGCATCCCGGGGATGTTTATATCAATTTTTCAATTGAAGGTGAAACAACTGGCAAAAGGATCGCTCCCTTGTTATTATTCCCGCTCATAGAAAATGCCTGCAAACACGGGATTCTTACGGACCCCGAAAAGCCTGTCAACATCAACCTGCATGTAAATAAAGAACACCTGCATTTTTCTCTTGAAAACTTCAATAATGGCTATCTAAAAGATGAGGTAGGTGGTATCGGTCTTCCCAATGTAAAAAAGCGGCTTGACCTGCTATATGGCGGCAAGTATTCACTTGATGTAAATAAAACCGAAGATAAATTTTTGGTGAATTTACAGTTACCTTTATGAGTGAACCAACCGCTCTGTCTATGTTAAAATGCATGGTGATCGATGATGAGCCATTAGCCATTGAATTGCTAAAGGATCATATCAGCAAAGTTCCTTTTCTGCAATTGGACAGCACTTACAATAATCCAATGGAAGCGCTGGTGCAGTTCAATTCCAACCCCGTTGATCTTATTTTTCTTGATATTCAGATGCCACAACTGAATGGTATCCAGTTCATGCAATTGCTGCAAAACCGTGCACAGGTGATCATCTCATCGGCCTACAATGAGTATGCGATCGAAGGTTTCGAACATAATGTGACCGACTACCTGCTGAAGCCAATTGCCTTTGAACGATTTTACAGGGCCGTTGAAAAAGCATACAACCTAAAAAATCCTTCACAAAAACTAAACAAATCGCAGGAAATGCAGCCGGCAACCGGTGGATATATTTTTGTAAAGGTTGAAACCAAAATGGTTAGAGTGGAGCTCGATGATATCTTATTTATTGAAGGATTGAAAAATTATGTGTCGATCTATACCAAAACACAACGTATCATTACACTACAGGTAATGAAGCAATTGGAAGAAGTTTTGCCCCCCAACCGTTTTGTACGGGTTCATAAATCTTATATCGTTGCATTGGACAAGATCAATTCGATCGAGCGACAGGAGATCCACATCAAAGACCGCATCATTCCCATCGGTAATACCTACCAGGACCATTTCTTTAAATTGCTGGAAGCAAAAAAAGCCTGAGAATATTTTATTCCGAATTCTTTTGCAACATATTTGATAGAAAGAGTCTCTCACAGACTCTTTTTTTATCATAAAAAGGATTTGTAGAATTAATTCATCATCCCACTCTTTTTCGTCCAGAACTTTTGCTGGTTGGTACAATCGCTCCCTGAACCATGACACCACAGGATAGTTTTGTGTAGTAGGGTTAAAATCAGGTTTGAATCCCGGATCTGTAGAATTAATTCATGAGTTTTTGAGAAATAGGATAATCTATTTTAACAATTGCTTAATCCATTTCCCTCCGCAAAGACCCAAACTACTTTTGGATGCTTATAAAATTGATTTAATCACCATTGAAATTTAAAATATGAAGGCCTCACTTTTGCTTGTTTCATTAATGTTCGTATCGGCAATTATTTTTGGTCAGGAAAATCCAACAGAGATCAAAGGTGTTGTGAAGGATGATAAAGGAGTTGTATTGCGTGATATTACCGTTACTGAAAAAGGCACCACTAATGTCGCTGTTACCAATGCAAGCGGCGAATTTAAGATAAATGTAAAAGTGGCAAATGCCACACTCGTTTTCAGCGGCGTTGGTTTCCAAACAACGGAAGTCAAAGCTGAAGAAGGAAAAACCATTTCAATTGTATTAAATACTGATGTAAAAGAATTGTCGGATGTGGTAGTTGTTGGATTCGGTACGCAGAAAAAAGCGAACCTCACCGGTGCAACGTCCACAGTAAAAATGGACCAGATCTTAGGTGAAAGACCCGTTAGCACCACTCAATCGTTGCTGCAAGGTGTTGCACCTGGCTTACAGGTAACAATCGGTTCCGGTCGTCCGGGCGAAGGAGCTAATATGAATATCAGAGGTGCCACCGGATTTTCGGGCAATAGCTTTTCGCAAGCCGGGCCACTTATCCTTGTAGATAATACGGTATTTGACGGGCCGGTGAATCTGATCGATCCAAACGAAATAGAAAGTGTTACCGTCTTAAAAGATGCCGGATCTGCTGCAATTTATGGTGCCCGTTCCGCTTTCGGTGTTATTTTGATCAATACAAAAAAAGGAAAGAAGAATCAGAAAACGCAGTTCAACTACAGTAATAATATAGTATTTGCAAACCCTACCAACTTGCCTGAAAAAGCTACTTCGTTACAAGGTATCCAGGCTTTGCTTGATGGTGGAATGACCACATATAATGTTGGCCAGGGACAAAGTTTATCCACATGGAAATCTCTTATTGAAGAATATAATGCCAATCCCGGTAAGTATCCAACAGGATATACCTACAACAATGGAATATTTTATCAATTAAAAGGAGCTGATGCGGTTGATGAATTGTTGGGTCACTCTGCAATGCAATTCATGAACAATTTGTCAATTAGTGGTGGCTCTGATAAAACAACCTATCGCCTTTCATTTGGCTCCACGAATGAAAAAGGAATTTTGCTTGATGCATCTCAGGATAAATTCAACCGCTATAATGTAAGGACAATTGTTACTTCTGATATAGCGCCATGGTTTAATGCGCAACTGGATGCTGCTTATAATTATGGTTTTACTGTTCGCCCCGGCTACAGCAATGCCTATAATTATTCTGCAAGAATTCCCAGCTACCTGAGAACAGATACAATCCCCGGTTATGCTGGTCTTATCGCCACCGGTAAGAATTTGATCGAGACAACTGCTCCCCGTAATTATCGTTATGACCAATTAAGGTTGACTGCGAGAGCAATTGTAAAACCTGTGAAAGACGTGACTATAACCGGTGAATATACTTTTAGCAATTATCATAATCTTGAAACTCACTATGATAAGCTTACTTATCTCCGCGATCCATACGGTTGGGCGGTGCAACCATTTGGTTCAAATGTTTACAGGAAGGATAATGAGTTAACTGATTATAATATCGTAAACTTATTTGCCAATTACCAGAAGAAATTTGACAGGCATAATATCTCAGTAATGGGAGGTGTAAACCAGGAATTCAGAAATTCGGAAAGTAACTGGGTTTCGAAATCTCAACTGATCAACACAGATGTTCCTTCTATTTCCACTGCAAGTGGTACTGTTGATGGGTCAGACAATTATTCTCAATTTGCAACTCGTGGTTTCTTCGGACGTATCAATTATGATTTCTCCGGTAAATACCTGCTTGAACTAAACGGACGTTATGACGGTTCTTCCCGTTTCCCGGAAGGTCATCGCTGGGGTTTCTTCCCTTCGGCATCCATCGGCTGGAGAGTGACTGAAGAAAACTTCATGCAATGGGTAAAACCATATGTGAGCGAATTCAAATTAAGAGCTTCCCTCGGTAATGTAGGTAATCAGAATATCGCAGAATACCAATATATCGCTACCATGTCGCCGTACAATCCTGCATGG
Organism: Chitinophagaceae bacterium; assembly: GCA_036376375.1. GTDB lineage: Bacteria > Bacteroidota > Bacteroidia > Chitinophagales > Chitinophagaceae > VBAS01. The sequence goes on along the minus strand of DASVAM010000657.1, from coordinate 6,725 downwards.
TTAAATAATGGTTCAACTGTTGTTACTGAAACTACGCCCGGACTTATCAGCCCTGATTTTACCTGGGAAACTGTACAAACTCTTGACTTCGGCGCCAGCTTTGGATTTCTTAAAAACCGTTTAACAGGTGACTTTGATTGGTACACTCGTGATACAAAAGGAATATTAAGTAGTTCTAACCAACCTGTACCCGGTGTGATAGGAACTCCGGCACCGCTGACAAATTCAGCATCTGTTCAAACGAAAGGTTGGGAAGTGGAATTAAATTGGAGAGACAGAGTGGGCAAAGTAGGTTATTATGTTTCAGCTAACCTCTATGATTTCACTTCAACAGTTACTAAAGTTGATAACAATCCCAACAAACTTCTTTCCTCTTTATATATCGGACAAAAGATGGGAGAGATATGGGGTTACACAACAGATCGCTTCTATACTGAAGCTGATTTTGTAGAAGGCTCATTGAATGCTGATTTGAAAAATGGTACACTGAAACCAGGAGTTCCACGTTATGGCACACAAAATCCAAATCCAGGCGATATCATGTATCGTGATTTTGATGGTAATGGTGTTGTGAATGCAGGTAAAGGAACATTGGACAGTACAGGAGACAGAAGAATAATTGGTAATAGTACATTACGATACCAGTTCGGATTAAGAGGTGGCGTTACTTTCAAAGGTTTTGATTTTTCATTCGTAATCGCGGGTGTTGGTAAACAAGATCAGTTCCGCAACAATCAATTGATCTTCCCGAACAATTTCCAGGTTTATGGTTCCCTCTATTCACATCAAACAGATTACTGGACAAAGGGTAAGACCGATGCATATTACGGTCGCATCTATACAGAAACACCCAATGGTACCGCACAGACATTTAATGAAATCACTCAAACTAAGTTCTTGTTAGATGGTTCTTATCTCCGTGTTCGTAACCTGGCTTTGCGTTATAGTCTTCCACAGGAATGGGTTAAGAAGATACACTTCCAGAACATTTCTGTTAACTATAATATCGAAAATCCATTCACATTCCATCATCTACCGAATGGATTGTTCCCGGACGTGGCTGACCTGGGTGCCGGCCTTGGATATCCGTTTATGCGTAAATCATCTGTCGGTGTAAACCTGACATTCTAAATTGAACAATATCATTCATATGAATAATAAAAGATTTATGAAAAAGTATCTTGTATTGCTTGCAACACCAATTGTTGTTTTGATAAGCTGCCAGAAAGATTTTCTAAACAGGCAGCCAATCGATCAGCTTACAGAAGCTACCGCGTTTGTCTCTTATGACAACTTCAAAAGTTATAGCTGGGGTTTCTATGATTATTTCGGTTCTTATGGCGGATCTGGAAGTGCTTTGCCCTCTTATTTCAACAGCCAGGAAGTAAACTCTGATAATTATCAGATTTCTATTTCAGGTAGCCAATCGGTTTATACAACCGGTTTGAAAACTATTCCTGTTGGCGCTGGGGCCGCGACTACTTCTATGCAGATTGCTCAATGGAACTTTAGTTATATCCGCAGAGTAAATGTAATGCTTGATCATATTGATGGTTCTGAAATGTCACAAGCAGAAAAAGATCATTGGCGCAGTGTTGGCTATTTTTTCCGTGCTTTGCGTTACTATGATCTGATCGCCGCTTTTGGTGACGTATCCTGGATAGATCATGCGTTGAACATAAATGATACCACTGAACTTTATGCTGCACGTACTCCAAGAGATGTTGTTGCTAAAAATGTGCTGAATGATCTTTTGTGGGCTGAATCACACATTAAAGCAGAGGGCGATGGTATTAATACGATCAATGTTCATGTTGTTCGTGCCCTGATCTCCCGTTTTGGTTTGTTTGAGGGTACATGGAGAAAATATCATGAGTTAGGTGATGCTAATGTTTATTTACAGGCTTGTGTTGATGCATCAAAAAAACTGGTGGCAAGCTTTCCTTCTATTATTCCCAGTTATGATGACGTTTATAACAGCGAAAGTTTAAAAGGAAAGCCAGGCATCATTTTATTCAGAGAATATATATCTGGTTTAATGATCAATGGCTCCAACGCAACGACACATCATACGGCCAGGTTTATTACAACCGGTCACTCCGCAAGTATTGCTGATGCTACAAATGATATGGTAGAAAGCTATTTGTGCACGGATGGCAAATCCATATCCTCAAGCCCGACTTACAGGGGTGATTCTATTTACAGTGCATTCAGAAACCGCGACAGAAGGTTATACTACACAGTATGCCCACCATACCGGATATTGATGTTGCCCAATCCCGGCACAACAAATACGTATACTCAACCCTGGCAGTATTACGATACAACTTTAACCCCTCAATATAATGAGTATATCCGCCTGATGAGTGCATTGGCCACCCAAACTGGCCGCAGAGATAAGACATTGCCGATGGATTCATGGGCACCTAAAGTAAATGGTGTTGGTAACTACATTCCGAATATGCCACACTTAAAAGGTTTTGCCCAGAGTCTGAATAACAGAATGGTCAATAGTGGCACTAACGGTGCTTCGGGACAGGCGGCAAATGTGTTGGGATACAAAGATTGGAAATTATATAACAGGATGACTCTTGATGCGTCCAATGGCGGCAGCAATGATTGTCCAATTTTCAGAATAGAAGAAGTAATGCTCAATCTTGCAGAGGCAGCGTTTGAACTGGGACAATTCGATCAAACAATAGCTGATCAAACTATCAATAAATTAAGAGCAAGAGCGAATGTGGCAAATATGATTGTGGCGGCTATCGATGCGGCATTCGATACAAAACGGGATGCTGATGTTGCTCCGGTACTTTGGGAGATCAGGAGGGAAAGACGTGTTGAATTAATGGGAGATGGTTTCCGTTTTAATGATATTAAGAGATGGAAAAAAGGGCAATATTTAAACAAATATCATCTTGGAGCAAGAGTTAGGGTGGCTGATTATCCATCTGGAGTAACTTTTGAATCTACATCAGGAACAACATACAAGAACATTAAATTCTTCAATGCAGTGGCCGGATGGAATGACAAATTCTATTTAGAACCGTTGCCGGCCCAGGAATTAGTGATCAACCCAAAACTGACACAAAACCCAGGTTGGTAAAATCTGTTATTATACAAGCAGTATATAGCAATGATGGGAGGCGGTTTTTACCGTCTCTCTTTTTTACGGGATAATTTTACTTTTGATTGTACGATGCTTAGAACCGTTTTAAATACGTCAATTCTTATTGCTCTTTTGCTATGCAAAACATCATTAACTGTTCATGCACAGGACGACCTTGACATACAGCGATTGATACAAGACGTAGATTCGTCCCAACTTTTTTATTCAAACGAGAACTATACATGGTGTAGTGCTGTGATCAAAGGAGAAGACGGAAAATATCACATGTTTTACTCCCGTTGGACTCATGGTAAAAGAACGGCGACTGATGATTCAATGAATTATATTTTTAACGGTTTTCGCGGCTGGGGCAAATATTCTGAAATTGCCTATGCAGTATCGGATAATCTAAATGGCCCTTATAGATATGTATCAACTGTGTTGAAAGGCGATGGTAATCCAGATCGTTGGGATCGCTTCACCATGCACAATCCACAAATCCGGAAATTCGGAAGCTATTATTATCTCTATTATATCAGCAATTCTTTTGATTCCTCATTGCAATTCAGGGATGAAGCAAAGATGAGCAAAGACTGGAAGCATTGGCTGAAATATAATTGCACCCAAAAAGTTGGAGTGATAAAAGCAAAAACTATTGCAGACCTGGTTAAAGGTAATTTTGAGAAGCCATCCGCACCGTTAATGGTACCGGATAATGTCAACACATTTGAAGTGGCTACCAACCCAACAGTAACACAGGGACCCAATGGCAAATATTACATGATGTATAAATCTCGTAAACCCAATGTAGGCAATATGACTTTCTGGATGGCAACAAGTGATAAGCCTGATGGACCATTCAAGATGTTGGGAGAAGTCTTTACTTCTGCAGAGATGGCTTGCGAAGATCCCTGTATGTGGTATGATAAAAAAAGAAAGAGATTTTATGCTGCCGTGAAATATTATTCTCAAAGTAAAAAACTCATCCCTCAGTTTGGTGCACTTGCATTAATAACGTCAGTTGACGGATTGAAATGGCAGGCCGCCGCTCATCCATTGATCTCATTGAGAGAAATAAGAATGAAGAATGGAAAGAAGATCGAATTGGCTCACCTGGAGCGTCCCTTTGTTGTTACGGATAAAAAAGGCCAGCCAATAGCATTATTTGCCGCAGCCTCCATTAAGGAACCAACCAAAGGTGATGCTGATCAACCTTCATTTGAAAACAACACGTTTAATATCAGCTTTCGGTTAAAGTAAGTCAAACGGTGGTATTCTTATATTGCTCGGGTGATTTCCCCGTGATCTTTTTAAAAATACGTGAGAAATAATAAGGATCATCATAACCAATCTTGTCCGCGATCTCTTTTATAATAAGTTCCCGTTGAGATAACAACTGGCATGCATAATGAATTTTCATTCGTATAAAATAATCGATAGGCGACAATCCGGTTTTCTTTTTGAACAGTGCTGTATAATGCGATGATGAAAAATGGAATTGCCGTGCAATTTCTTCGACAGAGAGTTGTTTATGAATATTGGATTTCATAAAACCGATCGATTTATCGAGAGGATCTTCTTTTTGCATTTGCTGCAATAACTTCTGCGTGTTGCTGGGGAAAATGAAATAGGATATAAAATGATAGAGGCAGAGGTTGGAATAATCCATCGATTCTTTAGTATACCCCTGTGCTAATGAAACATACATCTCATTCCAGGTGTCGAGTATTTTCTGATTAAAGAGGATGTCGGTTGGTTTTACAAATTTCTCCAGGTCATATTCTTCTCCAAGTTCTTTTAATTTATTGCTGCTGAAGTGCACCCAGTAAATGGTCCACGGATCGTTCAGATCCGCCTGGTAATTGTGGAACTGATGGGGTGGCAAAATAAAAAACTGGTTAGCAGTTAATTCATAATTACCAATTGCTGTCGAGTAATATCCTTTTCCTTCAAGGCAATAGATCAGGATAAAATCGTCGCATCCTTGTTCCCTTTCACGAAAGTGAAACTGCGCTTTTGGAAAAAATCCAATATGTGTTATAAATAGCGAGCCACGAAAAGCCATACCTTTTGTGTATCCCTGGAGTATGTCCTCAGGCACATTGATCTGCTTTTCCCCAACAAAGCCGTCTTTTCGTCTTGTAACCGACATAATTCTAAGCCCTTTTTCCACTATAAATATATTCAAAAAATACCCGGTAATTGCTGATCACTGCCCGGCTTGAAAATAAGTGAAAAAACCATTAAAACCATTGAATTGTCTATTGAGGACAGAGGCTTGTCAAATTACTTTTATCCTCTGAAAAATTGAGTTTATCAGTTATAATTAATCATTCTAACCCAATACACGATTTTTGATGAAACAGCTAACCAATAAAGTTATTTTTCTAACAGGAGGTTCCGAAGGGATCGGTTATGAGTGCGCCAAAGCTTATTCAAAGGAAGGGGCAAAAGTTGTTATCGTGTGCAATGACAGGGCTGCAAATAACCGGGTGATCAAAGAACTGGGTTCCGAACATCTTGGCATCTGCTGTGATATAACAAAAGAAGAAGAAGTAAAGGCTGCCATTGCAAAAACGCTGTTGCGCTATGGTCGTATCGATGCCATTCATAATAATGCTGGCATCGCAAATCCGTCCGTGGCATTGCACAAAACAACCAGTGAAGAATGGGATGCTTTGATGAATGTAAATCTGAAAGGAATTTATCATACTGTGAAATATGGGTTTGAAGCCTTACGGGCAACCGAAGGTTGCATACTTAATACAAGCAGTCTTGTTGGTGAAATTGGACAGGAGTTGCATGCTGCATACACAGCAACAAAAGGCGGCGTAAATGCATTGACAAAATCAATGGCACTTGATTACGCCAAATATAATGTGAGAGTAAACGCAGTAAGCCCTGCCGGTGTATGGACTCCGATGTTGAGAAACTGGAGTAAACAGCAACCCGAAGCGAATAATATACCCGCCTATCTTGATGCGATCCATCCTTTGGGCTATTGTCCCAATGGTGATGTCGTAGCCGATGCTTGTGTGTTTTTATTATCTGATAAGGCACGCTTCATTACAGGATGTATTCTTCCTGTAAGCGGTGGGGCTGAATTAGGATACAGAAGGATCAATGTAATGCAGTACTCAGAAAAAAATATGTGATCGTGATCAGTAAAATTAGAATTGCCGATAAAAGATATCCATTAGCAGGTGGCGCCGGAAGCGACGCTATCCATCGTGATCCTGTTTATTCTTATGCTGTCACTGATCTTATAGATGACAGCGGAATAACAGGGACTGGGTTCACATTCACTCTGGGTGAAGGAAATGATCTTGTATGTAAAGCGGCGGCCTTTTATGCTGAGCAGTTGAAAGGAAAAGATATTGAAGAAGTAATGTTTGATTTTGGAAGTTTCTCCAATCAGCTTTCCAATGAACAACAATTTCGCTGGCTGGGCCCACATAAAGGAATAGTGCAGTTAGCACTTGCTTCGGTCACCAACGCCTGTTACGATCTCTGGGCGAAAAAAAGAGGAGTACCACTTTGGAAATTATTGATCGATCTGTCACCGGAACAAATAATCAATACACTTGATCTTTCCTACCTCGAAGACGAACTGACA
>DASVAM010000086.1:0-6920 GCA_036376375.1 Chitinophagaceae bacterium | reverse complement strand
AATCTTGCGATCTTACGTCCAACTATTGATCCTTTTGACGTGGAGATGTTAGAAGAACTTAGAAGAAGACGTGATTCGCCAACAACCGATATTGAAATAAGATTGAGACCGGGCTATAACGTTGAGAAGCTTAAAAAGTATTTTGTAGGGAATACAACCATCTATCCCGACTTTAATATCCTGGATTCAGCCGGCAAAACACCGACAAGGCTTGTTTATGATAGCAACTTCACATTTGTCACTTACAGGAATATATTCAGAAAGAAATTCATTACACAGAATGTTTACTTTCGGAGGGGCGATCTTTATAATGAGCGAAGGTTTGTCAAAACAATTAATCGTTTTAATGGCCTGGGCGCATGGCGTGTTGTGAACGTTGAACAAATACCCAGGGGCGAAACCGACACGGTGGATATCGAAATGTACCTGACACCTGCCAACAAATATTCTTTCACTGCAAATATCGAAGGTAGTTTTAACAACAGTAACAGTATTAATTTGGAAGAGAACCTGCTGGGAGTGGGTGCCAATGTCCAGCTGACGAATAACAATTTTGGAAAAGCAGCTAACAAGTCTTTTACAACAGCACGCTACAATACCGAGTTAGATACAGAGGGAGAATTTGTAAAAACAAATCAGATCAGTCTTAGTCATTCGATCGTTTTTCCTAAGCCAATACCCAACTTTTCCTGGATCCCTGAAAAATACAGGGACAACTTCAGGACCAATCTAAGTTTTGCCCTGGCAAAGACGGACCGAAAAGATTTTTTCGATCTTACGTCGCTGAATGCGGCATGGGGTTACAGTAGTCAGTGGAAAAATAAGACAGCATATCTCAGGGTTCCTAATGTTGAATATGCGCGCATAATAAAAAAAGATAGCCTGGAAGATTTTCTGAAATATAACCCATCACTGAGAACGGTCTTCCCCGAAAATGGATTAGTACTTTCGATACAGGCAGGGTATTCAATTCGCGGAGGAAGGCGAAACTCGACACATATTTTACGTTTCAATTTTGAAGAGTCCGGGTTGCTTACCAGTGAATTCGATATCGATCCATTTGATAGCTTATTCAAGTTTGTAAAAATGGACGCCGAATTCATCAAGAATTGGCAGCATCTCAGAAAAAGATCATTTATTGTCCGGGGATATGTTGGCGCCGGATTTGCGATGGCCACAAGAGAAAGACCGGTGAATCCGCAAATGCCTTTTTTCAAACAATTTACTGCCGGTGGTCCCTATAGCATGCGCGCATGGGGTCTACGATTACTGGGCCCGGGATCTACTTTGGAATACAGGGACACTGTACCGATCAGGTTCGGAGATTTTCAATTTGAAACAAATCTTGAGTATCGTTTCCCCCTGGTAAAATTGTGGGGATATGAATTTAGCAGTTGCGTTTTCACCGATATTGGCAATGTTTGGTTTTTAAGAAAAAATCCTGATTTTCCAGATGGGACGCTTACCGCTGGCCGATTTTTGCAGGATCTTGCAGTTGGTATTGGCACCGGCCTTCGGGTAGATTTCGATTTTTTAAAAGTGAGATTGGATTATGGGTTAAAGGTCAAAGACCCCAGTCCTGAACCTCATAACGCGTTCAAGCAAAATAAATGGTTCTATGATTTCAATCCATTTTCGGGCATTGTACAGATCGGCATCAACTATCCATTTGCATTCTGATATTTTTTATCTCATTTTCCCACGCATTCATCGTCTTTGCATCCTCAAGCCGGGAATCGCCAATTCTTGTCCGGCATAAGCTGCTGAGATAGCCGCCACAACCCAGCGCTTCACCAAAATCATTTGCAAGACTCCTGATATAAGTACCGGTTGAACATACAACACGAAAAAAAACAACGGGCAGTTCGACTTTAGTAATTTCAATTTCTTTGATGACAATTTTGCGCGGCTCTATTTTCACTTCTTTTCCCTGTCTCGCCAGCTCATAAACTCTTTTGCCTTCAATTTTTATGGCGGAATGCGCAGGTGGTACCTGCATGATTTCACCCATAAATTTTTTGGTTGCATTCAGAATTTTTTCTTCCGTAATAAGAGTGATGTCTTTAAAATTTCCCGGCTTGCTTTCCAGGTCATACGTAGGCGTAGTGGCCCCGAGAGTGATACCGCCGGTGTACTCTTTTTCCTGTGCCATGTACTCATTGATTCGCCTGGTGTATTTACCCGTGCATACGATCAATAAGCCTGTTGCCAATGGGTCAAGCGTGCCGGCATGCCCAACCTTTTTAATACGCACCAGGTTTCGGATCTTTTTTACCACGTCAAATGATGTCCAGTCAATTGGTTTATCAATAAGCAATACCTGTCCTTCTTCAAAAATATTATGCCGCGTATTCATTTGAGCAAATGTAAGTTTTGTTACCAGTTTCCGGTTTCCGGTTACCAGTAACAAGGAACTAGTAACCGGCAACTTTTCAAATAGCTTGCCTTGCTTTTAATTCAAGATATTTATTTACGGTATTTACAGTAAGATTTTCCGGTGTAGTAAGAATGGAAAGTATACCGTGGTTCTGAAGTTCTTTTACGATCATTTTCTTTTCGTGCATAAATTTTTCAGCTACAGTTTTTACATATACTCCTTCTATATCTTTTGCCTTTTTGGCTGACAGGTCTTTTAATTCGGTATTTTCAAAAAAAACGACTAATAATAAGTGATGCTTTGCGATCATTCGCAGGTAGGGCAATTGACGTTGCATGCCCCCGAAAGATTCGAAATTTGTGAACAAGATCAGTAAACTCCTGTGCCGCACATTTGCTCTCACCTGCTTGTACAACATTTCGAAATCACTTTCCAGGAATCTTGTTGTTTGATTATAGAGTATCTGTAAAACATTTTGTAATTGGGTAGCTTTCTTGTCGGCCGGCAAAATAGTACCAATTTTTTCTGCAAATGTGATGAGGCCAAAACGGTCATGGCGGCGCAAGCTCACATTGCACATCACCAGGGATGCATTGATAGCATAATCCAATAACGAAAGCTTATCAAATGGCATTTTCATCAGTCGACCTTTATCTACAATACAAAAAACCTGTTGCGATCTTTCATCCAAATAATTATTCACCATTAAACCGCCTTTTCTTGCCGTCGCTTTCCAGTTGATGATCCGGATATCATCCCCTCTTGTATATTCTTTCACATGTTCAAATTCAAGACTCAAACCAAGCTTTCTTAATTTCTTAGTTCCTGCTTCATTTGTTTGCGCATCCCTGGCTATCAGATCATACTTCCGCATTTGAAAAAAAGACGGGTAAACGGGAGTCATTTGCCTGGCTGGCGCGTCAAATCTTCTGCTGAGAAAGCCCAGCAATGAACTGACATAAATGATCAGGTTCCCAAAATGATACTCACCTCTTTCAACAGGTCTTAGAAAGAAATTGAATCTCTGTTCCTGCCCCGCTCTGAATGTTTTTTCAAAAAAATTATTTCTTGATTGGAACTGTTCAGGCAATTCATCAATGACACGCATGCTGACAGTAAACGGATATCCATTTCGTACCTGCAAAACAACAGGGTTCTTATCACCGTTGCTCAAACGTTCTGCAATGATCCTGTTAGCGACCGGCTTACCCGTGAACCCAAACAAAAACATCCCGTCGGTTATAAGCAATAGTAAAAAAACGGCCAGGATCACTTTGACCGGCTCAAAGAGCACAGGGTAGAAAAAAGAAGTGAGGAATAATATAACTATAATACCACATGTCCAGAAAAACCGGTTATTAAAAAACAGGCCTTTTAGCCAGAAATTAGCTATCAGCCATAATGCACCACCCGCGAGTATCAACAGAAAAAGCAGCATGCTTTAACGAGGAATTTCAATTGACTTAATAATTTTTTCGATCAGTTCATCCGCGGTTATCCCTTCCATTTCTTTCTCTGGCGATAAAATGATCCGATGCCGCAATACATGTGGCGTGACTTCAATGATATCTTCCGGTGTAATAAAATCTCTTCCCTTGATCGCCCCCATTGATTTTGCCGCTTTTAAAATATTAAGGGATGCTCTTGGGGAAGCCCCTAAATAAAGCGAAGGGTTGTTTCTGGTTTCATTTACAATTTTAGCGATGAACTCAAGCAGCTTCGTCTCTACATTTATTTGCATAATAGTAGTTCTATAGGCCTCGATATCCGCTGCCGATAATACTTTAGGTATGTCTTTTAAAAGATCTTTTTGGTTTAAATGATGCTGTCTTTCAAGGATTGTTACTTCTTCCTGCAATGAAGGATACCCGATATCGATCTTAAACAGAAAGCGATCAAGTTGTGCTTCCGGCAACCGATAAGTGCCTTCCTGCTCTATCGGGTTTTGAGTGGCCAACACAAGAAATGGCGGTTTCATATAATAGGTATGTCCGTCAATTGTTGCCTGCCGCTCTTCCATTACTTCAAATAGCGCTGCCTGTGTTTTTGCGGGAGCCCGGTTTATTTCGTCGATCAAAACAATATTGCTGAAAACGGGTCCTGCCTTAAATTGAAAACTTGCCTCTCCCGGATTGAATACAGAAGTCCCTAAGACATCTGATGGCATGAGGTCAGGAGTAAACTGGATCCGTGAAAAATTCACGTCGATGATCTTTGCCAGCAGTTTAGCACTTAATGTTTTTGCAACACCAGGTACACCCTCAATTAAAATATGTCCGTCCGATAAAAGGCCCGCGATCATCAGGTCGACCATTTTGTGCTGACCAACGATCACCGTCCCTATCGTGTCCCTGATCGCCGTAACTGCTTCATTCAGTTTTGTGAGATCCGTTCTTTGCTGAAAAACTGTTTCCATAAATTATTTTTTAAAATACTCCTGTATAAGATTGTGTATTTCCAATAATCTCACATCACTCACATTATCTGACCTGTCTGCCTCGTCCATCAAATCCAAGAGATGCTTAACTTTTGTTTCAGGCACGCCGCTCTTTCTTGACAGTGTTTCGGCGAAATCATGATTCAAACTTTGCGTATTCAGGTAATAACTATTTCTTACATGTTCCAGAAAATAGGTGAACATCTTTAAGGCGATATTCCTGTTATCTTTTTTCTGAAGATAGAGGCGGCCAATCGTTTCCGCATACGATACTGTCGAATTTGTATTGGGAAGCCTTTGCGGAACGAACCGCTGCCTCCGCTTTCCTGCAAATGCAATAAAGATCAACAAAGCGGACAATGTGAGCCAGAAAGCGAAAAATAACGCGGGATGTTTTTTAAAGAAGTTAACGATCGAAAAATTTTCATCGGAACTTCTTCTTAGCCTGTAATAATTATCCCAATAAACAGAACTGGTTTCAGGTTTGAAATAAGAAAAAGCTTTTTCAAGATATTCTCTATTATTCCCGGTCAGTAAAAAATAATTGCTAAAGGCTGCGGGCGCAACGTGCAAAATGAACTTTCCACGTCCATGATCAATGGCAATAAAATTAGCACGACGTGCATCATTGTATCCTAATTCCTGTGTAGCCAACGTATCGTATGAGATCACACTATTATCAAATGGAACAAAAAAGAAACCATACTTCTGCTTATTTGTCGCAGGTTCCTGCGCCAGGGAGATCCAGGTATCTTTTTTATCCATGCTGTACTCGTTTTGGGCAAAAAAAGAAGAAAAGTCAAATGAAATGTTTGCGCCCAACGTATCCACCAGCTTTTCGTCAATATATTCTGCACTTATAAAAAGAGTATTGCCATTGCTAACATAATTCATCATGCTTTCGAGGTCATCCCTGCTTATAAAAACTGTCCTTGCCAAAATTATATAAAGCGATTTATCATAGCTGATCTCATAACGTAACCTGGAAAAGGATTTATTAATAACATCCGTCACCCCGTAATTAAAAAGTGAATTGATATAATGATATGCGACATAACCACCCATCGGCTCTTTATCCTTATAACCATACTTCGGATCTAACCTTGGTATTCTGACTCCCTGGGTTGATTGAATGCAACCGCCAAGTATAACAAGGAATGTCAAACCCGTAAGAATAAACTTTAATGTTAGTGTTCTTTTCAATTATCTCAAATGATTTTTATAAAACTGGGTGAAGCCATTTTGTATCTGTTCGAATAATTTTTCATCAACCGGGTATCCGCCATACCACACATATTCATACTGCAGTGTAAGCGAAGCAAACTCATTTGCAAACCGGTGCCGCTTCATTTCAGTCACATATTCATAATTCGTTTTACTGCTGTTTATCTCAATAAATTTTCGCTCTGATAAGCGTCGTAATGATTGCAGGTACAGGTATCGGACAGCGAGCCTGTAATTTCCGGATCTTATCGCATTTCTTAACAATGAATCAGGATCATCTGTACTCTCTTCCCGGGTGACGGTTGTATCCAATGTAATATTCCTGCGGTTTCGTGACAGAAAAGACGAGTTGCTTAAAAACAACCTGTATACAAGATAACAGAAAAGGCCAATTGCAACGATCCAAAAGATGATCCCAAAAATTGAACTAAAAAAATCAGTGCCGCTAAGATTGACACCACGCGGTGGCTTTCTCACTTTAATTTGAGTGGCTCTCAAAAGGCTGTCCATATACCTTTTGTAATAAAATCCTTTATCGGCATTCACCGCCCGGACCGTATCAGATACAACGGTACGAAATTCTCTCGTTAAAGTATCAGGGTACAATGTAGTTGCTTCCTCTGCATAAGGCTCCTCATAATCTTCGGCAGGAGCTACCGAATCAGTACCCGCTTCAGTGGTGCTCTGTGCATGGATATCATCAAATGAAAACAATAACCCGGCAGGAAGCAGAAGAAAATAATATGACAATTTATTTTTCAAATAATCAGCGACTTGGATACAGATGGATTGAGACGTTTCAACTTTCTTTCCACCAGGATTGGGTAAATAATAAAATACCAAATGACAAAGCTAAATGAACTACCGAGTATCAGCAAGCTT
>DASVAM010000650.1:0-2914 GCA_036376375.1 Chitinophagaceae bacterium | reverse complement strand
AGATGGAGAAGAAATTTTAAAAGGCATTGAAGATATTGCAGGCATGCAGGTAAACGCCTATGGTGGCGCTGCAGGTGATGATTATGCTTTTGCACAAACATTTGTCTTTACGAATGGAAGAGATAGTGATAATGCGATGGTATGTATTGCCCTGGATGAAACGAAAGTGATGATAAAAGGCATTGCCACCTGTGGATGGAAAGCTGTAGGTACTGAAAAATTGGTGACAAAAAGTGAAGGCAACCATGTATATACAGTAGAAAACATTCCTGTTTTGGATATAACTGCTAAATATGGTGGACTCGAAAATGTAACTCCGGAAAATAATAACTTAATGGTTGAAATAGCTGCCAACTTTCCACTGCAATTACAAAGAGAAAAAGGCGACCCTATTATGCGGCCGGGGTTGGTGGTCGATTGGACAGATCGTTCATTTTATACCAGTGGTTCAGTACCACAAGGCTCAAAAGTGAGGTTTTCCTTACCACCCGATTGGGATGTAATGGAAAAAGTAATTAAAGCGGTTGAAAATTTAAAAGCTACAGAAATGCCGGAAGCAGATGCATTGGTTGTGTTTAGTTGCGCCGGAAGGATACTTTCACTCGGACCATTAATGAGTAAAGAACTGGAAGGTGTAAAAAATGTTTGGAATGTACCAATGGCAGGTATGTTTTCAAATGCAGAGTTGGGAAGGGCAACAGGTGGCAATCTTGAAATGCATAACCTTACAACCTGTTGCATAGCATTAAAAGAAAAATAGATGAATCAAAGTTTACAGAACATATTAACGCTGGTTGAGAAAAGTGAAGCTTTATCGGCTGAGCAGAAAAGATCCATCGCCGATTGGATAAAAGACGCTGATAAAACACTAACGGTAACTGAATTCAAACTGGATCGTACTGAAAAAGTAAAACGTACCACTGCTATTCTTCTTGAAGAAACCATACAGGAACTCGAATTAAAAAGAAAAGCGGTGGAAGAATCAAATGAGGCATTGCAAAAATTACTGGAAGATCTAAAAGCGACACAGGCTCAATTGATCCAATCCGAAAAAATGGCTTCGTTGGGAGAACTAACTGCCGGTATTGCGCATGAGATTCAAAACCCGTTGAACTTCGTTAACAATTTTTCTGAAGTAAGTGGTGAGCTGATCGATGAAATGACCGAACAATTGGAAAAAGGAAACCATGAAGATGCAAAAGCCATCGCCAGCGAAATAAAAATGAGCCTTGAAAAAATTAATCTTCATGGCAAACGGGCGGATGGTATTGTAAAAAGCATGTTGCAGCATTCACGAACCAGCACTGGTAAGAAAGAACCAACCGATATTAATCTTTTGGCAGATGAATATTTGAGACTTGCTTATCATGGGATGCGGGCCAAAGACAAGACATTTAATGCTGCCATGAAAACCGATTATGATGAAAGCATCGGGTTGATAAAGGTCGTTTCACAGGATATTGGCCGGGTGGTTTTGAATTTGATCACCAATGCGTTTTATGCGGTTAACGTAAAAAAGAAATTACGCCCCGAGGGATATGAACCGACAGTGACAGTAAGCACCAGAAAACTTGATGATAAAATTTTAATAACAGTAAGAGACAACGGGACAGGAATTTCCCAAAAATCATTAGACAAAATTTTTCAGCCCTTTTATACAACAAAACCAACCGGGCAGGGAACAGGTCTCGGATTGTCGCTGAGCTATGATATTGTAACCAAAGGCCATGCAGGCGAAATAAAAGTTGACACAAAAGAAGGAGAATATACCAGCTTTAGCGTTATTTTACCCATATAAATCATAAATTCATCGAATGAAAATTTTAGTAGTTGACGACGAAAAAGATGTACAGGTTCTCTTTGAACAAAGATTCCGGAAAGAGATCCGCAACAAAGAAATGGAATTTGTTTTTGCCTATTCCGGTGAAGATGCATTGAAGTATCTTAGCGACCTCAGTCATGAGGCCGTATTGATCCTTTCGGACATTAATATGCCGGGAATGAGTGGGCTGGAATTGCTCAGGCAAATTAAAGAAAAACATAAGGAGCCACCGCCATTGGTAATGATGATCACTGCGTATGGTGATGCAGATAATTACAATACAGCTATGAAATTAGGCGCCGACGATTTTCTTACAAAGCCTCTTGAATTTAGCCTGTTAAAAGAGAAATTAAAAGCGATACACTAATGGCAAAAATATTAGTGGTAGATGATGAAACAGATCTGGAGGTACTGATCAAACAAAAGTTCCGGCAAAAGATTCGTGAACATAAGTACGAATTTGTGTTCGCTAATAATGGCAGGCATGCACTGGAACAATTGGAACAAAATACGGATGTAGATATCGTGCTCAGCGACATCAATATGCCGGAAATGGACGGGCTTACCCTGCTCTCAAAGATCAACGAACATAATACGATATTAAAAGCCGTAATTGTATCTGCTTACGGCGATATGGAAAACATCCGCACGGCTATGAACCGGGGCGCTTTTGATTTTGTCACCAAACCGGTAAATTTTGAAGACCTTGAGCTGACCATGGAAAAAACGATCAGCCATGTTCAGCAATTGAGGGAAACAATGAAGGCCATAAAAGAAAACAACATACTCAAAATGTACGTTGATGAGACCGTCCTGAATTTTATGGCGGGCCGTGAATTTGAATCGTCGTTGATGGTCAATGAAACTATTGAGGCTACCGTCACTTTTATTGATATCTGCAGCTTTACTACCATCAGCGAAAATGAATCCCCTGATATCGTGGTAAAACTTCTGAATAAGTATTTTGATGTAATGGTTAAAGAAATAATTGACCAGGGTGGGTATATAGATAAATTCATGGGTGATGCGGTCATGGCTGTGTTTCGGGGGGATTATCATTTAGACAGGGCCATTGAAGCCTGCCTGGCAGTA
>DASVAM010000645.1:0-8818 GCA_036376375.1 Chitinophagaceae bacterium | reverse complement strand
TGTAGAATTATCCGGGGAAGATTGCCATTGGTAGGTTTGTCCTGTTCCGATTGAATTTGCCGTAAGATCCAGGGTTATATTGGCGCCGAGACAAGCTGATGGAACAGATGCAGTCGCATTACCCGGTGTGGGAGGATCGATGCATGTATTTGCAGGACTAAAAGTTATGCTACCATAAAAACTTCTTGGAGTAAAAGTTGATGATAAGGTTGGAAAAATTCCTGCGTATGTGGGGCTATTCACATTTGCCTGTGCATAAATGAGTACACCACCGCCAGAAAAAAGATCTCCTGTTGAATTTACAGTACCATAATATGGTCCATGAATTGGACCCTCTAATGCTAAACGGTAAGTGGTGTTTGCCGGAATGGTAAGGTTTAGTCCTGATAAAATGGGAATCACCGCGTTACTGGTAGCGGTTACCGTTCCACTTGGTGCTAATTGTATCCAGCCATTTGCTGTTGTAATAGCTGAAGGCGCCCCCGTCACTGCCGTTGGATGATACCACAGCGTATATGTTCCACTGCCAAGTGGCTCAACGTACGAGCTTAAATCTGTAATGATAATTGGAGAAGAGTTAGTGTTTCTGACTCCAAAAATAACTACACCGGGCTCAGTATCGGATACATAAACTACCCCGCCAGGTACAGCAGTGCTCAATGTAAATTGTGCGTTCGATTGGTGTATAAAAAAACCAAAAAAAATCAGAAAAAAACATTTTGGATAAAATGAGGAGGCGTAAACTTTTCTCATGTCAGCTAGTTTGGTTAGTGATAGTAATCCAATGACTAAACATTAGTCAGGTAGTGTTTTGGTTGCTTTCAAAAAAATACGTGTCGATTCTTCATTGCTGAAAAATCAATGAAAAAATCAATCAGATAAGGCTGGCAAAAAGGGGATTTCCAGGAATTAGACTTATTTTCTTAGGAATATAAAAGCGGGTTTGCGCCGGCTCAATACCGGGTGGTTCTGGTGGCTTGTTTGCGGAAAGTTATCTACTGAAGAAAAAATTCGTTTTTTAACGAGCCGTGCTGAGCTGAAAATTAACTGATCCGCGTCTCAAATTTAATCGATATTTTGTTTTTTCAAAATATGAAGACCTTTATTAATCATATTTTAATGCACTTTTTTTAAGAATCAATAATCTGCTCGGGGTTTTATGGAGAATTTCCCCAGTTGACATTAAGATGGTCATCACCGGATAAAACCCGGCAACTCATCAAACTCTTTTGATTGATCTTTGTCAAGCAAGTGATCTTTTAACGCGAACACAAGCGATTTAAACCCCGTAAATATTTCACGATTAAAATTGAGTAAGGTCGTTATTTCAGTTTCATTTACATGACCGGCAGTTCCATCCTTATATAAATGTTGAAGTGTTTCTGTATAGCCCGATGTAACCGATTTATAGATCGTAATAAGTTCCTTTGCACCATCGGGATTGCTATCTTTTATCAGGTCCAGCACGGCTTTACAAAATTTTTCAACGCCTGCCCTGGTTTCTTTATAAAAAGCATACTTAATATCATTGCTTGAATTTTGCAACTGTTCTTTGTCCGGTAGCGAATCTTTAAAACTTTTTGCCGCATACATTGCATTACGGGCAGACGACATCAGCTTGTTCAGTTTTTCCACGTCCTCATTATTGCTGGTAGTTTTCTGCAATTTGATGTAGTAACTGTGAATCTCTCCATAAAGAAATTTTATGTAATCATACTTTTCCAAAATATTACTTTCCAAATATTTTTTATGGAGTTTTAATTCCTTTTGCGTTGTATCAGGAATCTCAAAACACGTCAAGGCGTAATGACAAATCACTTCAATAAAATGATTTGACTCTTTATCAAACGCATCCAATGCGGTGGAAGGCTCTTTTACATCGACCTTATGAATAAACATTGTTTCATCTTCTGCGACACTAAACCTGTTTTCCAAAAAGCGCCCCAGCACATTCAATAGAGGATAGAAAAGTATGATACCAAAAATGTTGATAAGGCTCTGAAAAAAGACAAGCGCAATGAGACTATCTTTTATACCGATTATTTCTGTAATGAGCCTGTTTATAGGCGATAGAAATATCATCACAAGCGTCACCGTTACCGTATTGATGAGGAAATTGCCAAGCGCCACCCTTTTCTTAACGGCCGATCCTTTGATACTTGCAATAAAGAGCTTAATAGTGGTACCGACCTCCGAGCCGAGGGTGATCGCCATTGCATCATGCAGGTTGATTGCACCGGCAAACAATGCACTTAATGTAAGCGCCATGGTAGCAGAACTGGCTTGAATGATGGTGGTGATAATAAAACCAACGAGAAAAAAAACAATCACAGGGGAATTTTCATACTGCGTCAGATCTACCCGCTGTACAACATCTTCGATACCGGTTTTTATGTAACCAAGACCAACAAACAAAAAACTAAACCCAAGTAAGAACCGACTCCAATTATATAAGCGGGAAGTCTTATTTAAAATAACATAGGCTAACCCTGCAATTCCCGTAACCGGAAGTGCAATGTTCTCAATGTTTACTTTGAAACCTACCAATGCAATGACCCAATTGCTTATCGTAGTACCGAGGTTAGCCCCGAGAATAATGGCCAATGCATTTTGCATATGAATGATACCGGCACCAACAAAAGCCAGCACCATTAAACCTATCACTGAACTGCTCTGCAATACAGCGGTCACAACAGCGCCCCCGCCAATTGCTTTTATCTTATTTGCTGTCTGTCTTTTTAAGAAAAGTTTGAATCTTCTGCCGGCGAGTTCCTGCAATGATTCTTCGAGGAATTTTATACCCAATAAAAAAATGGCTACCCCTGCCAACATTTTCCATATATCAAATGACTCGAACATGATCAATACTAAAACAAATACTTATCCAAATAAATTTCTAATGACAAAGATTTTCCGCCGACTGATATTAATCAAATATAATCATGAACTGATTCTAAATTATATTTGCCAAATAACCCCCTGCATGAATATTGAATTTAATCGAAACGAAGATGCCATGAAAATGCTGATCAGCGAAATGCGTCAGCGTTTGCAAAAAATTTATGAAGGTGGCGGCAAAAAAGCAATTGACAAACAAAAAGAAAAAAGCAAGCTTACTGCCCGGCAACGTATCGCGTATTTAACTGATCACGACAAACCTTTTATTGAGATTGGCGCTTTTGCCGGATACAAAATGTACGATGACCAGGGCGGTTGCCCGGCCGGCGGAACAGTGGCCGGAGTTGGCTATGTCAGCGGCCGGCAGTGCGTGATCGTTGCCAACGATCAAACCGTAAAAGCTGGTGCGTGGTTCCCTATCACTGGTAAGAAGAACCTGCGGATGCAGGAAATAGCGATGGAGAACCATTTACCCATTATTTACCTGGTTGACAGTGCCGGCGTTTTTCTACCGATGCAGGACGAGATCTTTCCGGACAAAGAACATTTCGGAAGAATATTTTACAACAATGCAAGAATGAGTGCGATGGGTATTACTCAAATTGCGGCTGTGATGGGACCCTGTGTTGCCGGTGGCGCTTATTTACCGATCATGAGTGACGAAACATTAATGGTAGAAGGGAATGGCTCTATCTTTTTAGCAGGGCCGTATCTTGTAAAAGCTGCTATTGGCGAAGATATCGATACAGAAACATTAGGTGGTGCAAATACACATACCGAAATTTCAGGAATTGCAGATTATAAGTTTAAAACAGAACAGGCATGCATGGATCATATCAGGCGAATGATCTCAATGCTCGGGGAAAAAGTAAAAGCCGGATTCGATAGAATTAAGCCAGTGATTCCTCATAAAGATGCGAATGAGCTGTATGGCCTTATGCCTTTCGATGGAAAGACATATGATGTTGTAGATATCATTGAAAGAATAGTTGACAACTCAGACCTTGAACAATACAAAGAAGACTATGGTAAAACAATTGTGTGCGGTTATGCAAGAATTGATGGCTGGGCTGTAGGAATTGTCGCCAATCAGCGTAAGATCGTTAAGACAAAAAAAGGTGAAATGCAATTAGGCGGAGTTATTTATAACGATAGCGCCGATAAAGCTGCACGATTTATCCTCAACTGTAATCAGAAAAAGATCCCACTCGTTTTTTTACAGGACGTAACGGGCTTTATGGTTGGCAGTCGCAGTGAGCATGCAGGCATCATAAAAGATGGAGCAAAAATGGTAAATGCTGTGGCGAATTCAGTTGTTCCGAAGATCACGATCATCATTGGTAATTCTTATGGTGCCGGCAACTATGCAATGTGCGGCAAAGCCTATGGTCCACGATTTATTTATGCATGGCCAACCGCAAAGATCGCGGTAATGGGTGGCGACCAGGCGGCAAAAACGCTTTTGCAGATACAGGTGAGCGCCATGAAATCAAAAGGACAGGATGTAAAGCCGGAAGAAGAACAAAAATTATTATCCGAAATAACCAGCCGTTATGATTTGCAAACATCGCCTTACTACGCCGCTGCACGTTTATGGGTTGATGATATTATAGACCCGGTTCAAACAAGAATTTTAATCTCCGAATCCATTTCTGCATCAAATAATAATGCCGATATGCCCGCAATAAAATTGGGTGTATTCCAGGTCTGATTTTGTCACAATAGCAGGAAAAAATGTTTTTTTTGAAAATAAAATTTAACTACTTTCACTCCCATAATCAACAGTAACTGAACGCTTATGATGAAATCTATATTCTCTGGATTCTTATTGGCATCTCTCTTTATCCTTACCTTATTGCAATCGTGTAAAGATGACAGTTATCTCTTAGCTCCCCCACCCGTTCCCGACCAATCATTTGTTGAAGAATTTGATACGGCACAAAGTGCTTACGATAGAGGATGGCGGTATATAAACAGAAGTGATGTCATTGGCCGTCGCAACTGGGGAAATCCCGTACCAGATGCTAATGCCGGAATTCCATTTTATTCATATTCTGGTGCTAATGGCACTGCATATTTATGGGCCGACTACCAATCGACCTCTTCTGCCGCAGGCACGATCAGCAACTGGGCAGTATCACCGGAATTAATCATGCAGAATGGTGACAAGATTGTTTTCTATACCCGCACACAACTATACCTCTTTGGTGGCGATTCAACAGATTTTGTGAACCGGATGCAGGTACGATTAAATAAGACAACTTCGTTGAATTGTGGTAATGGAACTGATCCGGGCGATTTCACTATTCCGTTATTGGATATCAATCCTTTTTATTACGAATTTCTCAAAAATGCTTACAATAACCCGGCGAACCCCCTTCACCAGCAGGCAAGACAAGCGTATCCCCATGTATGGACAAGATTTGAAGCTACCGTTATTGGCCTGGATGCACCAACAAAAGGAAGATTTGCATTCCGTTATTTTACTGAAGAAGCTGGCAATAACGGCCGTGGTTCTTCCATCGGTATTGATGCCGTAACTTATACAAGTAAAAAATGAATAAACAGTACTAACCATAAATAAACCCTCATGACCAAAAGAAATTTATACCTCATTGGTTTCGTACTGTCGATATTTTGTTCAGTTCTTATTACCTCCTGTGGCGAGGAGAAGGTGACAGCAATAACTACCCAACCTGCCAGCTTATCTTATCATACAGAATTTGATTCTATAGAAAGGGTTATTGAAGAAGGATGGAGGGCCATTAATAAAAGCAATCCAGCCACTGGGGAAAATTGGCAAGCTGGTGCGTATATTGCTACAGTCAGTGCGAATACTTTATTCAAGAATAGTCCTTTTTATTCTAATATTTCGGCACATTCATACAAAGCAAGTGCAAATGAATATGCATTGTGTCCGTATACGGTTGGCGATGGATTGTCATTTATAAACTGTTGGCTTCTTACGCCTGCGCTATCTATGAAAAATGGGGATGTAATATCGTTTTGGACAACTACCAGTTCACCTGTAAGTTATCCGGACCGCCTGCAGGTATGGTTGAATACCGCTAATGATGGCACTAATGTAGGTGGCAATCAAACTGAAACGGGCGACTTTACAGCAAAACTTCTTGAAATAAATCCTTCACAATCCACAACAGGATATCCTACCTCGTGGACAAAATATGAAATCACCTTATCAGGACTTCCTAATGGAAGTGTTCCCAAAAAATTAAGAATCGGATTTCGGTATTATGTGCAGGCAGGTGGTACTGCCGGTTCAAACTCAAATGAAATAGGAATTGATGATTTTGACTTCATCAGTCAATGATAAATATTTCCTCTTTAGATCCAACTTTGGTTTTTCAAAGTTGGATTTTTTAATTTTACCCCGTGCTATGAAAAAATATTTCCTCTTTTTTTCCCTTATCATCGTTGCATTTGCCTGTACCGATCATACAGAGAGTGCCCGTACAAAAGAAACTGAACCATTACCTGATTCCTTATTAAAAGAACGTTGGGAACTGATCAATATCGCAGCAGACAGTATTCAGGAAGGCGATCTTGTCTTACGATGCGGAAATGATAATATAAGCGAGTCTTTAAGCGATTTCAGTCAGCAGGAAAAGCTTTACTCACATAGCGGAGTTGCGATTCAATACGATGGAAAAATGTATGTCTACAGCAATATGGCAGGAGATATTAACCCGGATGAAATAATGCGCCGTGACCCTGTCGATTCATTTATTACACCGATTCGCAATATTGCTATCGGCATATATCGCTACGATATGACAAATACAGAGCTTGAAAGATTGAAGAATGTCATTGATACTTTCTACGGGAATAAATTGCAATTCGACATGAATTTTGACCCGGCAACAGACGATAAAATGTATTGTGCCGAAATGATCGCTAAATCCGTGGAGCGGGCCACAGCAAACCGGATCATGATCCCCAAAAGCCAGGTAAATGATAAACTGCGGAAAAAATACCTGAAGATGGCGCTGCAGAAAAAAGTGGTGCCTTCAGTAAAAAGCGCCGATGATTCCCGTGAGTATTGGGCAATTGACAACTTATACCTGAATCCACATTGCAGAGAAGTGATCAAAGTTGTATTTGCAAAACCACAAACACCAATCAAATTTCCGACACCAGAAATTGATAAGCATTGAGTAACCCGAATGTAATAATTTATACAGATGGTGCAAGTCGCGGCAACCCGGGTCCCGGTGGTTATGGCACTATCCTTATGTCCGGAAATAATAAAAAAGAATTATCACAGGGTTACAAAAAGACTACAAACAATCGAATGGAATTGATGGCGGTGATCGCTGGCCTGGAAGCTTTAAAAAAAGACGGATTGAGAGTAGTAGTCTACTCCGACAGTAAATATGTTGTTGATTCAGTAGAAAAGGGCTGGCTGAATACCTGGATCGCTACCGATTTCAAGGGCGGAAAGAAGAATAAAGACCTCTGGCTTCGGTTCTATCATCTTGCAAAAAAACAATTTCTTCGTTTTGTATGGGTAAGGGGCCATGCAGATAATTCATACAATAATCGTTGCGATCAATTGGCAACTGAAGCTGCAGACTCCGGTTTACTCATAGAGGATGAAGGCTTTGAAAACAACAGTGACAGGTTGTTCAAATAAAAATCCTCTTGTTTTATGCAAGAGGATCAAATATTTTCCCGTAAATATCTTTACGCAGGCTGTATCTCTTTTTTCAATACACTCTTTCCCAACAGGTAATAGCTTCCAAAGAAAATTCCGTTGAAAATTAAAGTAGACAATACGCTCCATTTAAAAAAAGGCAGCGCTTCCGTAAAGCAAAGCATAAGCCCGTTGAATGATCCTGGGTAGGGATGGTTATTTATATCCCATCCACCGCCGACCCATACCATGAAGTTTGAAATAAGAAAGAAGTAGACTGCGCCAGCAAGCGAACCAAAAAAGATCTGTCCGATTTTATTCTTATTAATAAAGAACCCAATGATCGTGATCGAAGCGATCAATAAATAATTCTGCCATTGCCCGGAGTAAAATCCTTTGATCGTTGTAAGTCCCTGCGAGTATAAAAACTGGTAGAGCAGATCGGAAACGAACAAAGAAAGAACAGGAAATAAAAATGCAAAACGTTTATCCCTGATGACCGATCCGGCAAACAGTGCCATCGCAATTTGCGGAGCAAACCCCATGGGTCTGCTATCCCAAACCCGGTACAAAGCACAAACAAGAATAAGCATAAATAATATCACCAAATTCGATCGATTCAGTTTCATATACAAAGAAGATTAGTCCGCAAAAATAAAAGAATTGTTCCAATAGCCGGCTTTAATTATTCACGCATGTGAACAGAATTTGCCGGGGTTTTGTAATTTAAGGCATGGCCCAACACAATGATTTTGGTAAAGAAGGCGAAGCGCTGGCCCTTGAATTTTTGCGAAAGAATGATTTTGAGATACTTCATTGCAACTGGCGATACAGAAGATATGAGATCGATATTGTGGCAAGAAAACAAACCATGCTGCACATTATCGAAGTGAAAAGCCGGCATTATTTTCCCGGCGCATTTCCCGAAGAAAGCGTTTCAAAGAAGAAATTCAATTTTTTGAAAAAAGCTGCTGAAGAATTCCTTTACCTGCACCCGGAGTACAACCACATTCAATTTAATGTTCTTAGTATCACACATTTCAAGGATAGAGAACCCGAATTCTTTTTGATCGAAGATGTGTTCCTTTAAATTCCAGTCGACAAATCACAAATTCCAAATTACTAATTACTAATTCCTTTCTCCACCAACTCATTCATCTTTTCAACCATCTTAAAAGTTGCAGGGCATTCATCAAGGTTTTGTTTATGAATATGAAGATAATCCACCATTCTCTTCTTTGTGAGATGAGGAAAACCTGCGCAGTC
>DASVAM010000627.1:0-2903 GCA_036376375.1 Chitinophagaceae bacterium | reverse complement strand
CCCGGTACAAAACAGATCGGGAAGACAAGGATGAGTCCTTTCTTTATGCTTGATTATGGCTCAAAGATCGACTTTACTCCATCTGATAATCCAAGGGGTGTTGGTGTTCATCCACATGCAGGATTTGAAACGGTGACGATCGCCTATCATGGAAAAGTGGCACATCATGACAGTGCTGGCAACAGCGGTGTTATTGGCGAGGGTGATGTGCAATGGATGACCGCAGGCTCAGGACTTTTGCATAAAGAATATCATGAAGAAGAGTTTAGTAAAAAAGGTGGGCCATTTCAAATGGTACAGCTTTGGGTGAATCTTCCCGCAAAGGATAAGAAAACAAAACCCAAATACCAGGAGATCACCAACAACAAAATGGGGCGGTATATTTTACCGGATGAAAAAGGATCTGTTGAAGTGATCGCGGGTGAATATGGTGGAATAAAAGGGCCGGCATCAACATTCACTCCCATTCATGCATTTAATGCCCGGTTGAAAAGAAATGCGAAGCTTGATCTTAGTTTTCCAAAAGATTTCAATACCGGTCTGTTGATCATAGAAGGAAATGTAAAAGCAGATGGAATCAATGCACATGCCGATCATTTCGTCTTACTAAAAAATGATGGGGAAGATTTTTCGATAGAGGCAACACAAGATTCGATCATATTAATTCTGTCTGGCGAGCCGATCAATGAACCGATCGTAGCGTACGGTCCGTTTGTAATGAATACCTGGGAAGAGATAGAACAGGCAGTGAATGATGTGAATGCTGGTAAATTTGGAGTACTGGAAGAATAATCAACAATAGACAATTGGCAATAGGCAATTGATGAAGCAGCATTGCTTATTGCCTATTGCCAATTGCCAGTTCTTTCGATGCCATAAATTTTTCAAGATTCTTTCGCGCATTTTTTTGAACTGCTCTCTTCATAAAACCGGTCCAGCCAAACCAAAGCCCTCTCCAACCCAGCGCCTGGGCTATCCAGGTGCTAAGCCTGAATGCATCGCTGTGCTCAATGATCTTTCCATCTTTTATTCTCATGAATGCCTTTATGTTATTTGTCACGCTGTTTCCTGTTCTTGAAAAAGTATAGTTAGCTACCCATTTACAGGTGGCATACTCTTCATCGATCAACTCAACATCGGAAAACGTCAACGAAAAATCCTTTGCGTTCTTGCACAGCATTTCCCACATGCACTTTACTTCCTCTTCTTTTAATGTAAGGAAAACAGGATCGCTGAAAATGATATCATTGCTATAGCAATCGTTCATTGTTTGATAGTCCAGCTTTTGAAAAGCAGAATAAAAACGTTCAATGATCTGCCTGTTATCACTCATAAAATACCTGGTTAATGTAAATGGAGAATACTTACATTTATATCCCCCCGAAGGGGTCTCCAAAGGAGTCCACCGTACCTTCGGACAAATCTAAATCATCATGCTACGCAAATTGCTTCTTCTTTCGTTTTTATTTTCTTTCTTATTTACCTCGGCGCAAACTGACCAGGACAGTGCCTGGATCCGTGAAAATTATACCAAGCAGGAAATTTATATACCCATGAGGGATGGAGTCAAACTTTTCACAGCTATTTATTCGCCAAAAGACATGAGTGAAAAGCACCCGATATTAATGGTACGTACACCTTATTCGTGTGCTCCCTACGGCGCTGATTTTTCAGGCCGCTTAACAGGCACCCACTGGAAATATTATTGCCGTGAAAATTATATTATCGTTATACAAGATGTAAGAGGAAGATGGATGAGCGAAGGTGAGTTTGCAGACGTTCGTCCGTTTATAAAAGATAAAAAAACGAATAAAGATATCGATGAAGCAAGCGATACATATGATGCTGTTGACTGGCTGGTAAAAAATTTACCAAACAATAATGGTAATGTTGGAGCTTTTGGAATTTCTTACCCGGGCTTTTATGCCACGATGGTTGCTGCAGCTGGTCATCCTGCAATAAAAGCTGTCAGCCCCCAGGCACCGGTTACTGAATGGTTCCTGGGAGATGACTTTCATCATAATGGTGCATTTTTCCAAATGGATGGTTTTAGCTTTTATTCCGGCTTTGGTAAACCAAGACCGAAGCCCACAACGGTTGGTCCCAAAGGATTTGATTTTAAGATCCGTGATAATTATCAATTTTATTTGCAGGCAGGCACATTAAAAAATCTTGCGAATATGATCGGCGATAGTATAAGATTCTGGCATGAGATGTATAAACATCCAAACTACGATGATTGGTGGAAAGCGAGAGATGCAAGAAGAGCCATGTATAACATTAAACCAGCTATGCTCACTGTGGGCGGTTTATTTGATGCAGAAGATTGTTATGGTGCCTGGAATTTATACAAGGCAATTGAAAAACAAAATCCCGGTATCAGTAATAAAATTGTGATGGGACCCTGGAGTCATGGACAATGGGGATCAAGAGATGGCTCGTTCCTGGGGAACATTCGTTTTGGTGCTGCAACTGCTTTATGGTATCAAAATAATATTGAAATTCCTTTCTTTAATTATTATCTGAAAGGAAAAGGAGCTGATCCAAAATTATCAGAAGCAACAATTTTCATAACAGGAGAAAATCAATGGAAAAATTTTGATCAGTGGCCTCCTGCAAATGTTTCAAATCAACCGATCTATTTTCAATCAAATGGAACCCTGTCATGGAGTAAACCAACTGTTGCAAAAAGTTCCAGCGAATATATAAGTGATCCGGCTCATCCTGTTCCTTATACCGAAGACGTTCATTTTAGTCGTACTGCTGCTTATATGAACGATGACCAACGTTTTGCTTCAAGAAGAACCGATGTGTTAACATTTCAAACAGATATACTAAATGAAGATCTGACGCTTGCTGGTCCTGTTGTTGCTGACTTATTAGTTAGTATTACCGGAACTGAT
>DASVAM010000459.1:0-5202 GCA_036376375.1 Chitinophagaceae bacterium | reverse complement strand
ATTGGGGAAATTGTAAAAGATGGAGAGATGCTGGTGGAAATCGTACCCGACAAAATACAATATGCGGTAGAAATGTTTGTGAGGCCGGTTGATTTACCCTTGATAACGGCTGGACAAAAAGTGAGTTTGCTATTTGATGGCTTTCCTGCCATTGTTTTCAGCGGATGGCCTAATGCCAGTTACGGAATTTTTTCCGGCAAGGTTGTAGCAGTGGAAAATTCGGTCAGTGTGAATGGAAAATTCCGAGTACTGGTTGCTGAAGATGCTGAAAGGAAACCATGGCCTTATCAATTACGTGTGGGCGCCGGCTCAAATGGTATCGCCCTGCTGAAAGAAGTACCGGTTTGGTACGAACTGTGGCGAAACATAAATGGTTTCCCGCCTGATTATTACAAACCGGAGATATTGAAAGATGCTAAAACCAATTACGAAAAATGAAACTAAGGATCTATATTTTTCTTCTTGTTTTGATTCCGGGGATACAACTATTCGCCCGGGATAGTTTGCTGACGCTTTCTGAAAAACAGGTGAAAGAGTTGGTTAAAAAATTTCACCCCGTGGCCAGGCAAGCGGATATCAATATCGGGATGGCAAAGGCTGATATCACAATTGCAAAGGCCCTGTTTGACCCGCTGTTTAATACCCGGATAGCCAATAAAACCTTTGATGGTGTAGAATACTACAATTATGTAACACCTGAACTTTCTATTCCCACCTGGTTTGGTATCGAATTGAAAGCGGGCTATGAAAACGTCGGAGGCAACAATATTGATCCACAGGAAACGCCGGGGAAAACAAGTTTCGCAGGTATCAGTATTCCACTGGTAAAAAACCTGGTGATGGACAAACGAAGAGCCACCCTTCAACAATCCAAAATATTCAGACAATTGAGTGAAGTAGAAAGAACACGTGTTGTAAATGATATATTATTGGAAGCAATGGATGCATACTGGAACTGGGTGCAACAATTTCAAATAATACAGGTGATAAAGAATACTGTCGACGTGAATGAAAAAAGATTTGAACTGGTCAGGATGGCTTTCCGTCAGGGAGACCGGCCGGCAATAGATACTGTTGAAGCGCTGGCACAATTGCAAAGTTTTCGTTATGCCCAACAGGAAGCTGAATTAAATTTTTTGAATGCCGGATTGGAACTCTCCGTTTTTTTATGGAAAGAAACAGGCGAACCCTACACGCTACCAGCTTCTGTGATACCAGACAACAGCTGGCGAATCATTTCCATACCGGAATTAATACTGCCCCCTATGGAGGAGTTAATGTTAATCGTCAGAAACCGGCACCCTGAATTGCAACAGTTCGATTTCAAACTGGATGCACTGGCCGTAGAGCGAAAATTAAAATTCCAGGAATTGCTGCCAACCGTGAACCTGCAATATAACCAGCTCGGAAAAGGATATGATCTGGTGGAAACGGTGAAAGCACCCTGGTTTGAAAATAATTACCAGTATGGTGTTTCTATCGGTATCCCTCTGCGATTGTCAAAGGGCCGTGGAGAATATAAAAAAGCCAAATTGAAGATAGCCGAAACGGAAATCAACCGGGTTCAAAAATTATTAGAATTGGAAACGAAAGTAAAAGCTTATTACAATGAACTGGTAACATTAAAAAAACAAGTGGCCAACCTGCAACAGCAATACAACAATTATCAATCCCTGCAAAAAGGGGAAGAAACGAGATTTCTTAATGGAGAAAGTTCCTTATTCCTCGTGAACAGCCGCGAAAATAAAACGCTCGAAGTATTGCAGAAACTTGCAACATTGGAATCAAAATTTTTTAAGACAACCAACAGCCTGCAATGGGCGGCTGGTATATTAATTAACCAATAAAACAGACAAACATGAAATGTCCCAATTGTGAAGAAACTTTAGTAATGACCGAACGGCAAGGTGTAGAAATTGATTATTGCCCGAAATGTCGGGGCGTATGGCTTGATAAAGGCGAGCTGGATAAAATAATTGACCGTTCACAGGAGGAAACAAGGTCTGATCATCCTGATAACCGTAATTTCGACAACCGCTTTGACGATGATGACGATGATGAAAATTTCAGGAGAGGAAATAAAGGCCGGGGCGGAAGAGGTGGTTTTTTAAGTAACCTGTTTGATTTTGATTAAGCGATTTCATTTCTTTTAGCACACTCAAACTTTCGTATGGATTACCAGGTGTTTATTTCACTCATCACCCTAATCGCTTTGGAAGTGGTTTTGGGTATTGATAATATAATTTTCATTTCCATCCTGGCCGGTAAGCTGCCGGCAGAGCAGCAACGTAAGGCAAGAATATGGGGAATTCTGCTTGCTATGGTATTGCGGTTGGCTTTGCTGGCAGCTATTTCTGTTATCATCAAATTAGATAATGAGCTGTTCCCTTTGTTCGGGATCAGCATCAGCGGTAAAGATTTGATACTGATTCTCGGCGGTTTGTTCCTGATCTATAAAAGCACCAAAGAGATCTATCACAAAATGGAAGGTGAAGATGAAGACAAGGAACATAAACTGGCTAAAATAACATTTGCCAGTATCATTGGACAAATTTTATTGCTTGATCTGGTTTTTTCGGTTGACTCCATCATTACGGCAGTTGGCCTGGCAAATGAAATATGGGTGATGTACACGGCTGTGATCGTAACTGTCATCATCATGCTGATAGCGGCTGCGCCGATCAGCAATTTTGTAAACAAACACCCGGCGTTTAAGATTCTTGCATTAAGTTTTCTGCTGTTAATTGGTTTTACATTACTGGTAGAAGGCTTTGATGTGCATATTCCAAAGGGCTATGTTTACTTTGCCATGGCCTTTGCATTCCTGGTGGATGTAATACAGATGAAAGCTTCGGGTAAGAAAGCACACCCGGTGAAACTGAATGAACATTATAAGGAAGATACGGGAAAAGAAGATCTATAGGTTAAGGTAACTTCCCAACAACAACCCGTTATTTCTTTGCATAATCGTCTTGTCATTCACTCTTCTTCCCTGCTGTAAGGTCTGGTTAAAATAACCTGCTTCCAGGGACAGATTTTTATTTAGTTTGTAGCCAAACAACAGAAAGAGACGATTCTGGTCAAAAATATTTGCGCCCACATTTTTACCGGCACCAATAAATATTTCATCAGCTGCTGCTCCATAGAATTGCTTGTCTCCTTTTTCCCAAAAGGGATATTGCATCCGGAACTGGTAACGGAAACGGTGCAGAAAAAGCCAGTCTTCAATTTCACGATTACCTGCGGTTCCGGCTTTTACCCTGCCAAGCCAGCGCTGTTCAATGCGGAACCGATGGGTAAATAAAAATTTATTGATTGGTTGGCGAAAACTTATTTGTTCATAAATCCGATGCTCCGGGAAAGTTCCATTGTTAGCGATCGGGTAATCACCATAGGGAAATGTTTCGATCCATCCGTAACCAATATGAGCAGTTATATTATCATTCAGTTTATAATTCGTCCCCATGCGTAACAGACTCTGCTGCCAGTATTTCAATCCTTCGGTTCTTCTCCATTGATATTCCAGGTGAAGGCTCCATTTCTTATTAAGTGAAATTGTATTAAAAGTCTGGAGCCAGGCCAAATAATTATAATCATTCACCCGGTCGTTCTGGGCAAAAAGATTAATCATCAACAACAACAATGGAATTGAAATCAGTTTCTTCATATTAAGAGGAGCGGAATGCCACAGGATGATATAATTTTTTATGTGGGCCCGTGTAGATGCGCAGGAAGATACGGATCGCTGCAAGTTCAATAAAAATAAAACATAAAGCCAGTAAAACGATCTGCAAAACCTGGCCGCTCTCAACATATGTAAAAAAAACATCGATACCGATGAACGCAGTAGTGACCGGAAAACCTAATAGACCGATGGTCGCTATTAAAAACAAAACTGCCGTTACCTTATCTTCATATACATAGCCATGATATTGATTCAGGCTGATATCTTTGTCGATCGAATATGTTCTTTGCAGACAAAATATTCCTATCGTCCAGGCAACGAGCACCCCGGCCAAATATAATATCACTTCTGTCCAATTAATGTGTCCTGCATTAATAGTAATGGCGGAAATGATAAGAATATGCGGAATGATCAAATTATCCCAGGAATTTCTTGCTGATCCCCGTGAAGCAAACGAAACAAGAAGGATCAGCAATGCAATGCCCAGGAATATCGCAGGCAATGCTTCTGAAACACTTTGCCAAATACCGGGCGTAATAAAAGCTGCATCGATGGCCAATATTGCTAAAACTACCAATACAAACTTCCCGATCCTGCTTTCCAGTGACTGCATTTGCTTACCGATCCATTTAAATGGACTCCAGACGTAGGTAAACATCATTGTATCAAGATTCCATTCTTTAACTGCCAGTATGTACAAGGTTGCTTTTAGTTTACCCACAATCTTATTCTGCGGTGGATGATAATGGAAATATTGATGATGCACGAGATAGTTCAATACAGACGGTGATACGAGTAATTGGTAAGTTCTTAAAAATGCATTACCGGCAAAATGAATAAGCACCAGCCAATGGAAGCCCAATGCTATTTCAATGAACATGATACCTATCTGCGCAGCGGATGAATAGGCTATCTGTGTTTTCACATTTGGTTGAACACGGGCGATCAACGTTGCAAAGATACCTGTCAATGCACCGATAATGATGATCGCTATCTTAGCCCAAAGCATGTCCTGCCAGAAAGCATGTGTACGCAACAATAAGAACACACCGATGTGTACACTTAGCGAACCATAGAATATAGCTGATGAGGACGTCGGGCCTTCCATCGCTCTTGGCAGCCAGGTTGTAAATGGAAATTGTGCAGACTTAACTGTAGCAGCCAGTATGAACATACAGACAATGAACATAGCCATTCCCAGGTGATGGGTTTGTGCTGCAAGGTCTCTTGCCTGGCCGAGATCGGTATACGAGATGTTCTGGTGAGTAAGATGGTGCATCATCCACATGGCGAGGATCAATGCCACATCGCTGACCCGGTAATTGGAAATTGTTTTGTAAGCATTCTTAACCGGCAAATACCTGCTTCGATAAAAGGCGATCAACAAAAACGAACAAAGACCTTTTATTTCCCAACCCACAAACAACGTTTCGAAGTTGCCGGAAAAAATAATAAAGTTATACCCTGCTGCAAATAACAGGATGATGTTGAAAAACCGCTTAAAGCCTTCATCACGG
>DASVAM010000613.1:0-5583 GCA_036376375.1 Chitinophagaceae bacterium | reverse complement strand
GTCATATCAACCTTTCGCCAAAGGGTTTTGACTGTTTTCGTGTCCTGTCGCCTACCCGTGTTGGTTATCTTGATATTGTAGGCAGTGGCAACGAAACCTCCGCTCACTTATTGGAAAATGGACGTATCACTTTTATGTTTTGTGCCTTTGATGGCCCGCCGAAGATCTTGCGGCTTTATGGAAAGGGTAAAACTGTATTACCGGGCGACTCAGAATGGGATGATCTGTCAAAACATTTTACAATTCTTCCTGCGACAAGACAGATCATCGTTGCTGATATCCTTAAAGTAAAATCATCATGCGGCTTTGGTATTCCGTTGTATGATTTCAAAGAACAAAGAGATCATGCTTTTAAATGGGCGGAGAAAAAAGGTGAAGAAGGACTTGAAGAGTACAAAAAAGAAAAGAACATGGTGAGTATGGATGGTTTGCCAGCTCCAATCGCAGCCAGGTTTAGTTCACTCTCCCGATGACTATTTTCTGAAACCAGGATCGATAATAAAGTTGAATTTAAGCTGGCGTAAATAATAATTTATAAGAAGCGATAATCAAAACAATTGCCAATAAATACTTTAGAAAGTTTTGATTAAGTTTCAACGATCCAAAATATG
Organism: Chitinophagaceae bacterium; assembly: GCA_036376375.1. Taxonomy (GTDB): domain Bacteria; phylum Bacteroidota; class Bacteroidia; order Chitinophagales; family Chitinophagaceae; genus VBAS01. The sequence goes on along the minus strand of DASVAM010000613.1, from coordinate 4,972 downwards.
CCCCGCATATTCCTCCAGCAAAAGCAACGGCAACATAAGCATACATATCCGGACTGAAATCAATTCCCTTTTGGAATTGTCCCGCCAGCCCTGAGAGTGAATTGACAAAAATGAACAGGGCACTAATGGCCGCTGTCTGCTTCATATCGGACCATTTCAGCAATAAAAGAACGGGTGATAAAATAATGCCCCCACCGATACCAATCAGCCCTGAAAGAAATCCAATTGCAGCGCCGATCAAAAGCGATAATACAAGGTTTGACCTTTTAATTTCCTCTACTTTAATACTTGCAAAAAACAAAAAACGAATGATCGGGATAATTAATAATATGCCAAGTATTTTTTTGTAAATGTTATCGTCAACAGTGATCAGCCCGCCTACAAATGCCATCGGTACTGAAGTAATTGCAAATGGTAAAAATATTCTCCAGTTGAAGTGCCTGCCACGATAAAATTGAATGAACGATGTGAGTGACACAAAGAGATTCAGCAATAATGCTGTTGGCTTCATCACATCAGGTGTAATACTAAAGATGGCCATCAATGCCAGGTAACCACTGGCCCCCCCATGTCCTACCGAGGAGTATAAAAAAGCAACAAGAAATAAAAGTATGTAAAAAAGAATGATCGTTTCCACAAATACTATTGTGGCAATAAATATACATCAACCAATTCACCTTCTTTCAGGGATATTGTTTCTTCATCAATTTGGATCAGACCATTGGCTTTTGCAAATGAACTAAGCCGAAAAGATTCCTGTGCCTCCAAAGGCAATGCGGTTTTGCCATCATAAAAACCTTTTAGAAAATGTGTCAGGCCCGCATTTTTTTGAAATGCTTTTGCCAATGGAACCTTAATAACCTTCATACCAATTTGCCTCTTTGATAATTTCTCCAATGCAGGAATAACATATTGATAAAAACATGTAAGAACAGAAGAAGGATTACCGGGCAATCCAAAAACAAGTTTATTTTCTTTCTTTCCGAAATACAAGGGTTTGCCGGGTCGCTGTTTTACTTTATGAAATAATTTTTCAACCTCACATTCTGTTGCAGACTGTAATACAAAATCATAATCGCCAACGCTGATACCACCGGTCAGCAAGATAATATCCGTTTGCTGCAGTGCACTTTCTAATGTATTGGTTAATTCTTCCTGCCTGTCTTTTACATAAAGTATCTGCACATTCTCCATTTGCAATTGCTTCAATGCCGCTTTCAAAGCAAAAGAATTCGACTCATACACCTGCCCATGTTGTAATGGTTGCCCCGGTTCCAGTAATTCGTTACCAGTGATAATGATCGTTATCGATGGATTTGGAAAGGCTTTCACTTCATTTATTCCTATCCCTGCCAAAAAACCAATTGCCGCCGGCATTAAAAGATCTCCTTTTTTCAATGCCAGTTCCCCTGATTTTATTTCTGAGCCCTTTAACCGCACACTTGTACCGGCTGTCAAACTCTCATCTTCAATTTTCAGGTTTCCATTTTCAACCCTGGTTTTTTCCTGCATGATTACGGTATCAGCGCCGGGCGGAACGGCAGCACCGGTAAAAATCCGAACAGCATTTCCCGGGGTAAGGGAAAAAGTTTCATTACTTCCCGCCGCAACTTCTCCTGTTATTTTGAGATTTTTGTATTGCCTCCACCCTTCAAAAGAAAAAGCATAACCATCCATGGATGACTGTGGGAATGCGGGAATATCCATGGTTGCATAAACGTCGTCTGCTAGTATCAACCCTGCTGACACCTGTATTGGCAAAGTAACAGGGGCAAGCGAAGAAACATTTTCTAAGATTATTTTTTTGGCTTCTGCGACAGAGATCATTTGAAAATCATTAGACCTCACCTCTCATTCTCCTCTCCAAACGGGAGGAGAGGTCAGGCTATATAAAAAATTTAAAAATTAGTAATTAAGCATTTCAACTTTTTATAATTCTAATCAAGTCGCCATCATTAGCTTCTCCAATTCATTAAGAACTGATTGACCTATGTTCCCCCTTCGGGGGACAGGGGGCCTACCCTCCAATCGTAATCATGCTCCGGTTATGAATATCTTCCGGATGTAAATGTTCAAAGTCTGTAGTGAACTGGCCGCCGAGTTCTTTTGCTTTGCTCCGGATATTCTGGTGAATTAATGGGATCACATCTTCACCATTTCGTAATGCGGTAAGCAGATCGGTTTCTTTTTCGGCAAATAAGCAATTCTTCATCTTTCCGTCTGCTGTTAAGCGCATCCTGTTGCAGTCGCCGCAAAAGTTGGCGCTCATCGTACTGATAATGGCAAATGTTCCCTGGTGACCAGGCACTTTAAACCCTTTCGATGTATCATGTTTTTCATCCTGTAACCTTGTTATTTCAAATTTTTCCCTGATCACATCGAGCATTTGCTGCATCGTAAACACCTTATTGCTTGTCCACCAGTTGCCGGTAAAAGGCATAAACTCAATAAAGCGAACGTGAACCGGCTGATCTTTTGTCCATTGCACAAAATCTATGAGCTCATTATCATTCAATCCCTTCATCACGACCATATTCACTTTCACATGAAAATTTCGTTTCAATAACAGCTGGATATTATCATACACTTTTTCAAATTGATTTCTCCTCGTCATCAACTGGAATTTCTCAGGCTGCAGTGTATCCAAACTGATATTAAGTGAATGAACGCCTGATTCGTCAAGTATATCGACAAACTCGTGAAGCCTCGAACCATTTGTAGTGATCGTCAATTTCACCGGAAGCTTTGACAAACCACGAATGATCTCGCCCGCATCCTTTCTAACCAATGGCTCGCCACCGGTTAGCCGTATCTTATTTACCCCAAGACTCACAAAAATTTTTGACAGCGTTTCGATCTCATCCTTCTGCATCAGTTTTGAGGCCGGGGTAAATTCATACTCTTCTTCGGGCATGCAATAAAAGCAACGCAGATTGCAATTATCCGTTAGCGATATCCGGAGATAATTATGAACCCTATTGAATTTATCCACGATCATTTCTTCGAATTGGGCGAATAGCAAATTTATCGATTCCTGAGCAGCTAAGTTTAATTAATTCTTCCTTTAAACGTAAAATCCTTTAGCTCTTTGCGAATATTACAACAGTTTTAAGTATACTGCATGTTTTAAAATATAAATATGGAGCTGAAAGGAAAACGAAATGTAGAAGCGGATCCGGCAACGCTATGGAAAATGCTGATGGATATAGAATTACTTCCGAAAATTGTTCCCGGCATTTCCAGGTTGGAACAGACCGGTGAGAATACCTACAAATCCATTTTGGAAGTGAAATTCGGACCCGTTAGCGGTGAGTTTGCCGGCGATATGCAAATGGAAGACATCATTGAACAAAAAGCCTTTACGTTAAAAGCCCAACAGCACAATAAGATTGGCACTGTCGATTCTGTCATGAAGATCGGGTTGACACCCCTGTCGGTTAACGAAACAGAAGTTGATTTCAATGGAGAAATTAATATCTCGGGTATGATGAAAATGATGGGAGAAAAGGTTTTAAAAGGCGTTGCCGATATGCTGACCAAACAATTTTTTGCAAATCTTGATCACGAATTAGCAAAACAACAAGCGGCAAAATAACCAGCCATCAGGAATTCTTCAAAGCCTGGTAATCTTCCTTTGTATCAATATCGATTTTGCCTTCCTTAAATAAAACAGTTGCGACCTGATCTTTATGTTGTTGAATTATTTTCCTCGCACCAACATCCCCTTTCAGCTTCATCAGTTCGCCGAAAAAAGATTGGTGAAAAAGTGACGGGGGACCAATTGCTTCTCCATAATTGCAGGTCACAATTGGTTTACCAGTCTGCCGATGCGTATTGATCAGGTCATTTAACAGACTGGAAGAAATAAAAGGCTGGTCACAAACCATAAGAATTACAGCGTCTGTGCGGGGTGCTATAAAAAGTATTTCATTTAATCCACTTCTGATGGAAGAAGCCATTCCTTCTTCCCAATCCGCATTTATGATCGTATGAATATTCGACTTGTTTATTTCACCTGCTACCTTTTCAGCACTTGCTCCTAATACTTCGATAACCGTGCCGGCATTGGAATTTGTCGCTGCATCAACTGCAATTTGTAATAAACTCTTACCGTCAAACGCAAGCAACTGCTTTGGCTCGCCCAGCCGGGAAGACGAACCAGCAGCCAGGATGATGACTCCTATATCATTCTCTGGTGACATTTATCTTTTTGAACCAAGCTTTACTTCTTCTATTTCAGTGGCAGAACGGGGATGTATCACTTCCTGTATCTTACGTAATGATTGAACGTCTTTGTTGGCAAAGAATGCTTTTACCTCTGCCAGGATTGATACCGCAATTTCTTCTGAAGTTTCGGCGCCGATATCCAACCCAACGGGACTATGTAAAACAGAAAGCTGCTCTTCTGTAAATGAGAAACCTTCATCTTTCAATTCACCCAATATCCTCTCTCTTTTCTTTTTTGGTCCCAGCATTCCAATATACGGCACATTCAACTGTAGCAATTGTTTTAGCATTTCCATATCATAATTATAGTTATGCGTCATCAGGAGGAAAATGGTGCGTTCATCTATATCGACCTGTTTTAAGACATTTTCCGGTTTTGATATCAATACCTGGCAGGAAGCTGCAAAGCGTTCCTTTTTTGCATAGTTTTTTCTTCCATCGATCACTGCCGTTTCCCATCCAAGAATTTCGGCCATATCAACCAGCGGTATCACATCATTTCCTGCACCGATAATAATAACTGAGACTGGTGGTTTTATCACTTCAATAAAAGCTGTGATATTATGATCGGTGGAAACGTAATTTTTAAAAGAAGAAACCTGGTTTAACAAGGCTTCATTTGCGTCTGGAATTAAAACATCTTTCAGAACGGGAGAGTGGTCAATGATAGTTCCATCTTCCTTTAGTAAGAGACAGGTTCCGTATTGTGGATTCTTTTTATCCAGTAAAGAAAACAGCGTTATTA